>CAYQCN010000014.1:0-20548 GCA_964415975.1 uncultured Candidatus Saccharibacteria bacterium
CAAAACTGTTTGCTTTTGCTTAACGACTCTCACCCTTGGACCAGAACCAAGTGCCAATACCTTTTTGACCACGCGACATTAAAATTAAATTCTACATCAGCAATGTCGTCTGTTTTAGGAAGTTTTAAGCTCTATGTATGCAATTATTTCAATAAAGCCGTCTGATCACTACAGCACCTACATCGCTTCTTTTGATCGGACCATAGTGCCTGCTATCTGTGCTGGCAGACTTATTATCGCCTTCCAGCCAAACTTCACTGCCAGACACTCTGCTGACTCGCTTAATCGATACCGTTTCGGTTCGTGTTACTACTATACGACCTGGCTTGACATTGATTAGACTCGTGCCAAGCAAAAGAGCGCCTGGTTTGAGAGTAGGCAGCATTGATTCACCCTCCACTCTATAAAGCTTAAGCAATGGCCAAAAGCGCATTATTCGATCTATTTTTTTGTCTCGGAAAACACCTCAGCTACTTCATCCACTAAGCCCAATAAAGCCTGGCCATCTTCTGGGTCGACAGACTTTTTAGCATCGCCGGCAGCTTTGGTAGCTCGCCATATCAAATCGTGCAATTGAGGATGCGCTTCGACATGCTCTGGCTTGAAATAATCGGTCCATAGTACCCATAGGTGTTCTTTCACTAGTTGTGCTCGCTGCTCTTTTATCAATATGCAGCGCTGACGAAAAACCTCATCATCAGAATCTTGATATTTTTGCATGATGGCGTGTACTGACTCGGCTTCGATACGAGCCTGTTGCGGGTTGTATACTCCACACATTAAGTCACAATGAGCCTGGACTGGTGTAGCGATTTTAGATAACAGTTTTTTCATATTACCTCCTACTATTTGTATATTTGCCAGTATAGCATCAAGCCAAGCCATACTTCGACCTAGCCTAAAATATCGCGTAGTGAGTAGTTGGCCTGAACCAGCGCCTCGGAATTATAGGCAAACGCCCGACCTATGAGCAGGTTCAGCTGGTAGGACCCGATATTTCCATGCTCTAAAGCATCATGTAGACGTCGCTGCGAAGACAGCCTCACAGAGTCCATAACGGCAGTCAACTCATTTGGCTTTAGTGAGCTTTTTTGCCTGCGCAAGCTATCTTCTAGCCCAGAGAGACTAACGGCCCTTGTATAAGCTATCCATTGCAAATTATCCAAATACTCAAGCTCGTAATCATCCAATAAATCGTATGCATAATCATCGACACCCTCACGCCACTGATCAAATGCAACCAAATCATCACGCATGGACCAAGTGGATACTATGCGTAGCGAGCTGCCGATAATCTGCTCAGCGCCATACCATCTTCGGCCCAATCGGTCTGCTTGAGGCCCAGCTATACCGATCGACTCAAACGCACTAGATAACGGCAATCTATAATTAATAATAAAGTCCTCATAAGCCATCTGCTTATCGTGATGACTGTAGGTCTTGAGCATGCGCACATAGCTTTTTGCGCCTTCCCCAACAATGCCTGTAATATGCTCCGGAGCGCCACCACCCTCTAAGGCGTCCTCCGCCCATGATTTGTCTGTAAATATCCACTGAAGTCTTTCTTGAGGGAAATTATCTACATTTATATTCTCTATTTTGTCGCTACCATATCTCTCTGATGTCATAAAAATATTATGACATAATAACTACATTTTACCTTATTGGGACTAGCGCATGTTGTCTTGGCGCCAGCGCTCTATCTCGCCATGATGGCCGCTAAGTAAAACATCTGGCACCTTCATGCCACGAAACTCTTCTGGCCTTGTATAGTGTGGATGTTCAAGACTCTTACCGTCGCTAAAAGACTCATCCAATGCAGACCGCTCACCGCCCAACACTCCAGGTATAAGCCTCACCACTGAGTCAGTCACAACCATTGCTGGTATCTCTCCACCAGTAAGCACATAATCGCCAATCGAAATCTGCCTGTCAGCTAGACTACGGATTCGCTCATCGAAGCCTTCGTAATGGCCACACACCAATATAATATGCTCTTCATGTCTTAACTCTACTGCATCGGCCTGCTTAAATCTGTCTCCTTGCGGCGTCATTAGTATGACCTGGCTATGTTCTGTACGTACCGACTCAACAGCTGCAAACACAGGTTCTGGCCGCAAAACCATTCCGTCTCCACCGCCGTACGGAGTGTCGTCTACCTGGTTGCGAGGCCCAATACCAAAAGACCGCAGATCCAATGTCTCTATTCTCACCAAGCCCTTATCTTGAGCCTTTTTAAGCATACTCATGGCAAATATGCCCTCGAACATGCCCGGGAAAAGAGTGATGATGCTTATCTTCATGCCAATATTTTTACTGTGTATCTAGTCGTCTAGATCGTCAGCAAGATCTGCAAGCTCTTTACGAGATCTAGCCACTACGTCATTTTCGGCATCACTATCTTCGGAGTGATTTGGCTCTTCTACTACCTCATCATCTGCTCCAGCTTCAGCTGATACGTCTACACTTTGCATAGAGTCGTCTGCCACTTCGTCATTAGCTACTTCTGCTATCGGTGCTTCATCGCCATTGTCTACAATCTTTAAATTGTAGCGGGCGTCGTTCTTGACACTCAATGCCCGTAGAAGGGTGCGTATACTTTTAGCCGTACTACCGCCGCGGCCAATAACTCGACCTAAATCTTCTGGCGCTACATGAAGCTGCAGGAGCACTCCTCGTTCATCAATAGTACGCTCTACCTCTACTGCATCTGGGTTTTCTACAAGAGTTTTAGCTATATACTCGATAAATTGTTGGTCTATAGTCTCTGCCATTACTGTCTCCTTGGTTATATGTAATTGTTACTTTTTTTATAATACTTGAACAATTGCACATATGGCAAACAAGAACCTGCTGTATAAGCGACTAATCTATTCGTCTTTGTTATCAGACTCTTCTTCTGAGCTAGCAGCGTCTTCTGCCTTTATTTTTTCCGTCTTAGCTTCTGCGCCTTCTTCGGCAGGTTCTTGTTTGGCTTTCTCTGTTTTTACTACAAGATTTTTAAGTGCCCATTCAGGTAGCTTAATGCCTTTTTCATTTTGCAGCAGCTTGACTACTCTACTAGACATCTGCGCACCATTGTCTATATATCCTTGGGTCTTTTCCTTGTCCAGTGTTAGTTCTTTGGTGTGAGGATTGTAGTGTCCGAGCTGGGCTACGTTGCCACCTTTAGGTGTCTGACGAGAATCAGACACAACTAACTTGTACTGAGCAAGTTTTTTTCTTCCGGTTCTAGCTAATCTGATTTTGAGCATCTTGCCTCTCTTAAAATAAAATCGCTCTTTATTTGCTTAAAGCGTGATTATTAGAATTTCTTATCACAACTTTACTAATTCTACTCAGACATGTCAGAGGTGTCAACTGCTTAACCTTCCATGCTGTCTAGGGCGTTTGCAGCAGCCTTTTGTTGAGCCGACTGCTTACTGGCACCACCACCTTCACCTCTGAGCTCTGAGCCAACATAAACACCAACACTAAACCACTTATCATGATCGGGCCCGTCTTCGCCTAGCACTTCATAGACTGGAGTTTCACCCTCGACTTCCTGTATAAGCTCTTGCAGCTTAGTCTTAGCATCCATCCAGCTGCCTTCATCTAATATAGCCGGCAAAGTAGATATGATGGTGTCGGTCACGAATTTTTGAGCTGCTTCATAGCCTTGGTCAAGATATATAGCCCCGATCAAAGCTTCCATAGTGTTGGCTAATATCTGTAGTCGAGCACGATGCGAACCGTTCTTTTCGCCTTTACTCAAACGTATGTATTGCTCGATGCCAAGATTTTGGCCAACACTACTTAATGACTCTGTCTTGACTAGGGCGCTGCGCCAATTGGTTAATATGCCTTCGGGCTCATCATAATTTTTATATAAATATTCAGTAACTATCAACTCTAAGACTGCATCACCGAGAAACTCTAGCCGCTCGTTATGCTCTACATTTTGACGGCGTCTATATTCATTCAAATAAGAACGATGCGTCAAGGCAGTGATAAAAAGCTCTTGATTGTCTATCTCTATGCCTAACTGTTTAGCAAGATCTTTAATATTTTCCATCACGAATCTTTTTTAAACCGATAAGTATTAGTTTGCCTATATCATCATATTCAATCAAATCTAGAGCGTCATTGACTGCAAACCACTGTACGTCTTTGATACCCTCATTTTCTTCTGGTTTATATTTGTCGCTATCTTTATAAGCATGAATCAAAAATACATGAGTGGTCATTAGTATCAATTTGTCTTCTCGCCTATAGCGAAAGTCTATCTTGCCCAGCCGATCAAGCACTTTGACATATTTAAGACCAGTTTCTTCTTCTATCTCGCGGGCAGCAGTATCTTCATGTCGCTCCCCTTCTTCGACATGTCCTTTCGGTATTGTCCAGCGATCTTTGGCATCTTGAATCATCAAAATCTCGATGCCGCCATCTTCAGTGCGCCGGAACACAACCCCACCCGCGGTCACCTCATCAACAGAACCGCGTATTTTTTGGCGAAAACTACGAAACTGCTTACCAATCTGACCTTGCTTATTATTTTGGTTCTTCTGAATCGATTTGCTCACGATATACCGTTCCTAATACTCCATTAATGAATTTGGACGAACTGTCACTCCCAAAACTCTTCCCAAGCTCAACTGCCTCATTGATAACAACCTTGGGTGGCGTGCTTTTATCATGCAATAATTCCGCAACCGCCATCCTTAATATTGCTTTGTCGATTCTTGCTATCTGTTCTATGGGCCACTCAGGAGCGGCAGGTTGTATAACTTCGTCAATCTCTGCTTGTTTGTTCTGCACTAAGTCTATTAGCTCAAAGACAAATTCTTGATCATCGATTACATCTTCGTACTGATCGAAGTTGCGCTTACTTATCTCTTTAAGGTCACGACTTTCGTCATCGCGAAAGTCATACTCATACAGACTTTGTAGGGCTACTATTCTACCTAAATGACGATTGGAAGCCATGTTAAAATGCCCCCTTCACTCGCCATAGTATCAAGCTAGAAGTTTGTTGTTGGGTTTTCATTTGAAAGTGCCGTTCGTTTTTACTAAATTCTATAAATTTTTATGCAACGCTTTTGTCCTTGGTTTTGCTCGACTTCTTGAGCTTAACCTTTACAGGAGAGCGCTTGTTTACCTCTCTGGCAAGCTTCTCTACTTCATGAGAACGATGCATGCCTTGCTTGCGTGGCGTACGACGCTTTTTAGGTACAGCCATATACAGACTCCTTTATTACTTTTATTGAAAGTTATAATTAGTATAAAGCACCGCAGGAATCTTAACAAGTCAAACTATTGACTTTTGTGTTTATTAATGTTTAAATATACTAAATTAGAACGGAGGTAAGTTATGTCATATGAGTCTCGAATACAACCAAAGACCGTATTAGAGCATCTGCGCAATAGAACTGCAGCCGGCTTAGGTGGAGCGGCATTATTGCTTTTACCGGGTTGCAGCCAAGAACACCTATGTGACTATCAAGATACCGAAATGCACGTAGCGCAAGAAGGCGATGGTGTCGACTCGCTGCTTAAGCGCAGCGGTAACGATTTCTCTTCTAGCGCGGATAGGTATAGCGCCAGACAAGCATTTCATGAACTCAACCCAGGCACAGAGAGCGGCTTGCAATACCAGGGTGCATATGAGACACCAATCTGCGACTTCGAACAGTAGTACTATTTAACTACAAAGTTAACTAACTTACCCGGGACTACAATTGTCTTCACTAATTCTTTGTCAGCTATTTCATTTGCCACTTTATCAGATTCTTTGGCTAGGTCTTCAAGCTCAGCTTCGCTTGCATTAGCATTGATGAGCAAACGATCACGAACTTTGCCATTGACCTGGACTGGAATAGTAACTGTATCAGTTACCAATAGGCTTTTATCGTATTTTGGCCAGTCTTGAATGTGGATGCTGTCGTGATTGCCTAGCTGGTTCCACAACTCTTCAGAAATATGAGGGCTAAACGGGGCAATTAACTGAAGCAGCACCCCAATCGCCTCAGACCAAACACTGTTAGACTTGTCGGCCGGCAGATCATGATGGACTTTATAGAGCTCATTGACATACTCCATCAATGCCGCGATAGCAGTATTAAAATGCACTCCAGTCTCTATATCATCACTGACTTTTTTGACAGTTTGGTGCTGGAGTCGCCTCATCCTTACTTCTAGCTCGGATGCTTGCGCATGATGGCTTGGCTGCGATTCTGCCTGATAATCCTGGAGTAGTTGCCAAACCCGATTGAGGAAACGATATACGCCAGTAATGCCGTCAACATCAAACGGACCACCCTCTGTCCAGGGACCGATAAATAGCAGATACATCCTAAATGCATCGGCCCCATATCCAGAGTCTATTACATGATCAGGGTTAACTATATTGCCGCGCGACTTACTCATCTTGTTGCCATCGGGGCCGAGAATCAGCCCTTGACTTGTCAGTTTTTGAAACGGCTCCGAAAAGTCTAAACCTGCATAATCACGCAAAACTTTTGTGATGAAGCGTGCATACAGCAAATGTAAGATAGCGTGCTCAATGCCTCCAGTATAATGATCAACTGGCAACCAACGCTTTGTCTTATCAGCATCGAATGCCTGCCCCTGATTATCAACACTTGGAAACCGCAAGAAATACCATGATGAGTCTACGAATGTATCCATGGTGTCGACTTCTCGATGAGCCGCGCCGCCACATTCAGGGCATTCAGTGTGGACGAAATCTTCTCTGGTCTGCAGTGGAGACTTGCCGGTCGGCTCGAACTCTACATTCTCTGGCAGTTCAACCGGCAGGTCGCCCTCTGGCACCGGGACAGTGCCGCATGACTCACAATAAACTATCGGGATCGGCGCCCCCCAGTATCGTTGACGACTTATCAGCCAATCACGCAGCTTGTATTGTGTGGCCGGTGTAGCTAGTTGCTGTTTCTGTAAATCTTTCACTATCTCGCTTTTAGCTATATCGCTATACAGCCCATCAAAACGGCCTGAATTCATCAGCTCACCATAATCGGCACTTGGCAGTTCTTCAGCCTCTACTACCTGCTTGATCTCTAAACCGTGCTGCCGGGCGAATTCATAATCTCTATCATCATGGGCCGGCACTGCCATAATGGCTCCGCTGCCATAACCCATTAATACATAATCTGCCACCCAGATTGGAATATGCGTCTGACTCATCGGATTAATTGCATAGCCACCGGTTGGAACACCGGTCTTATCTTTGCCACCCTCCATGCGCTCAACATCACTTTTACGGCCAGCTTCTTCGACATACTGCTCCACCTCGCTACGCGCATCTTCACTCGTCACATGCCTAACCAGCGGGTGCTCAGGAGCTAGCACCATAAAGGTGGCGCCAAAAAGCGTGTCCGGCCGAGTAGTATAAACATCGATAGATTGGTCACTTTCAACTATAGGGAATTTTACATTCGCACCCTCGCTCTTGCCGATCCAGTTGCGCTGCATAGTCTTAATACGCTCAGGCCACTCGACTTCATCTAGTCCGTCTAAAAGTTCATCAGCGTAGTCAGTGATACGGAAGAACCATTGCTCCATCTCTTTTTTCTCTACCGGGCTATCACACCTTTCGCAGATGTTTTCTTCACCGACAACCTGCTCGTTAGCTAGCACCGTCTGACAGGAAGGGCACCAGTTTTGCTGGCCTTTTTCTCGATAAGCAAGTCCGTTCTCATACAGCAAGATAAAGAGCCACTGGGTCCATTTGTAATAATCTGGACTGGCGGTCGAAAGCTCTCTACTCCAGTCAAATCTAGCCCCCATGCGCTCTATTTGCTGTCTCATGCTGGCAATATTAGACCGCGTCCATTCAGCGGGCGGTATGCTCCGCTTTATTGCAGCATTTTCGGCCGGCAAACCAAAAGCATCCCAGCCCATAGGGAACAAGACTTGCTTGCCCTGCATACGCTGGTATCTAGCCATGACATCAGCACCAGTGAAAGCGTACCAGTGACCTGTATGCAAATCGCCCGATGGGTAAGGAAACATTGTAAGTTGATAAAATGGTGAAGCAGCCTCAAGATCAGTGCTGTAAAGATCGGTATCTTTCCATATCTGCTGCCATTTGCTTTCTACTGTTTTTGGATTATAGCGCTTCATAGGTGTTGATTATATCAGGCTAGTAGTCTAATTCGAATGGCGGCTGATTGTCAGATTCATTATTTTTGCCATTGCGATATTTGACCAATATTTTATCTATATCGTCTATGAGATCCTGGGCTCTACTACTATAAAGTGCATTGCTGTCAAGATGCTCTACAGCCAGACGAAGTTTTATCAAGGCCGCTTCGCCAAGAGCATATGCCATACCTCGCCTCAAAGCAGTAGTCTCAGAAACAGCCCCATCCTCAAGCTCCATCTCAAACGCCATCTGGTCAAATCCAAGGTCATTAATCAATCCCTGAATATGACCCTTAAGCTGAGCCGCACTCCATTCATTGTGGCGAAATCTTCCAAGCACAATCATCAATTTGTCTTCTACCTCTTGCTCGTTATAGCGCTTAGTACCTTCATGATCCTGCTGCATTTCATAAGCTCTTGCTAGCGGAGCCAAGGCAACAGCTGCAGTATATGGCACTAGCCCATCTTCAACAGTTGCCCTAACCGCTTGCGGCAACTCTGAAAAGCGCACTGCTAGACGCACCTTCTCTTCGCTACGCCCAAGCTCACGAGCGCATTGAGCTAAGCTGTGACCACTCTCTTCGTAAAACATGCGTATAGAGTAGGCGTCTTCATGGATTGGTAGACCTTCATGGCTATTCTCAGCAATCTGCAACCTTAGAGCATCCAGTAAAGACAGTTCGGAAAAAACATTTGCATTAATAGCTATATCATCAGCAGCAAACCCGCTATAACCCTCAGATTCTTTAATCAAATGGTCTATAGCCAGCACGCGCCTATGCCCCGCTACTAACATGTAACAACTGCCATCTTGATTGATGGCGATATCTTCAGGTCTGTATTCTGATCCACGAAGCTGGTTCAGGCCAATCACATAGCGCTCTGCGTCAACTGGACTGAGCTCGGCTACTGTAATCGGGTGGAGAAGTCCGTCTGTCTCTATGGAGCCAGCAAGTGCAGTAATTGATTCTTGATCATAAGTCTTGCGAGTTTGAGCATGGAAAAACGCATTTATATCACTTCTCGGTACAGGCTTCGGGTCTCTGCCAAACTCAATCTTTTCTTTTACTGAATCAAGCGTAACATCTGCAAGTCCAAGTGTGACTTCGTTTAAATCGACACTACCATTACCGGCTACTTTAGATTCGTAACCCAAACTACACCTATTCTCACATTAAATTTTAAAAACTACGTATATTATAACCAATTACGCAGCTAATATGAAGCTCTAGCCTAGCACAAAAATAGAGTTAAACTTGCTGTAGCGCAGCAGTCTTTCGCGAGAGACCTGCACAGCCTCTCCCTCTCCCGGTCTGCACTGTGGGTCATTAACTATAAAAGAATGGGCATCCTCAGATACTGCTGTCACAACAATCAAATGGCCGCCATTGCCATTACCATACATCGGCACCCCGAAGCCAGGCTTTACGCTCAATATGACAGGGTGACCCTGACCTAACACCTGCCTTAGCGTGTAAACAGCCTCGTCCTCAACCCAGGCCTTGTAGATGCTAGTTTCAGAATCGCTTGCAAGCCTGCCCTGATGGCGCATGATTTCAAAATCATCATCTCGAGCAAACCAAGAACGTACAACTGATTGGTATCCACGACTACGAGCAATATCGGCTAGCTTGGCGTGTATCCAGTCGTTATTCTCGTTCATACCTCCGATGCGCTCGCCATGCTCTCTTAGGGCTGATGGATTGATTCCATCTTTGCCTTCTCTACGCTCTAAATACTCAAGCACCATCCAAAGACAAGCCATACCGCAATATCGGCCGGTTTTGTCGCCGTCCAAGCTATCATCGAACTGAGATATGTAGGGCACATCGGTGCCAGGTCCTAGCATCTTCATGCATCAAACTCCTTTTCTTTCTGTTTTTGCCACGCATCACTTTGGCGGACCAGTTTTGCGCTGTCGTCAGTGTCTGCAAGTAAAGGCTTTATAGACTCTTCAGCATAAACACCGCCCTGTGACCCCTTGACTAGTATTGAGTCATTATCCTCTATAGCCTCGCCCATAAGCTGGCCCGCTTCATAAGGGCTGTTGCACTTATGCACCCGTGATATATCCACTCCAGACTCTACAGCTGCTGGTGCCAGATACTGATTGGCTGCTTCACCGATAGTAATAAGCATGTCTAAGTCGCCGCACTGCTGACCAACCATCTCATGGCCCTCTTGCTCATACTCTCCTAGCTCATTCATGCTGCCTAAAATGGCAACCTTTCTGCCTGGCAGCCTATACAGTGCATCCAAGGCCGCTACTGTCGAATAGGGGCTGGCATTGTATGAGTCGTCAATTATGGTCGCGTCTTTTTTACCTGTTAGAAGCTGCATACGGCCCGAAGGTTGTTGCCACGACTCAATCGCCTCAATGCATCGCTCGCGACTTACACCTAGCTCATTTGCAACCGCAGTAGCTACAGTCAAGGCATAGACCGACTGACGTCCAACGACAGGAAAGACCAGCTTTTCCTCCCAGTCCTGATAGCCAAATTTGCCACTCCAGCCCTTAGACGGCTCAAACTTATCTAGTAACGCCCTAGCGCTCGACTCCGACGTCAATCCATAGCCAGTCATGTCGCCCTCTGCTCGATTGCGTAAGCGCTTGTCGTCATAGTTGTAGAATACTTTCTTACTACCCTCTGCCAAGCTCCACTTCTCATCAAGTATATGCTCGATACTAGAGAAGGCTTCATAATGAACCTTGGCTACCGCTGTAACTATGCCGATATCCGGCTCAAGATAATCCATAAATTTCTGAATATCACCTGGTTTGTCTGCTCCAAGCTCCAAAACCAATACATCATAAGGATAATCTTCTTTTACTGTGCGTCTTATTGTTTTGAGTATTTTAAGCCAAGCGACAATATCGCTACTTTTCTTGGGCGGGTCTAGCCTAAATATACTTAAAGGCAGGCCGAAATCAGTGTTGTAATTGCCCTCGTGTACATTGACCTTGTAGTCACCCTCAAGCAAGTGAGCTATCGCAAGCTTAGTGCTGGTTTTGCCAACACTGCCAGTCACACCAACAATTATGGGTTTATGGGTGCGTATGAGCTTTCTAGTGTAGCGTTCAATTGTTTTGAGTATTATGTGTCTAAAAACTGTACGCATATTATCTCATTATAGGCTAGATGGATTATCAATCATACAGCAGCTAAGCTATGAACTTTTAAGTAGCTTTTTTAGCTCTTCCTTTGTCACCTGCCTATCATCCCAAGCCGAACTTACCCCGTCAACAATGATTGACTGTTCAGAGCCTTTGCCGGTAATCAACACCACATCACCAGACTTAGCTAGAGACAGAGCCTTGCTTATACCTTCACGGCGATCTTCTATTGAGAACAGGTCTTTGCCCTCTTGCTTGCCGGCCTCAGAAGCCGCATCAGATATATCACGAACAATTTCGCTCGGATCATCTTCATACGGGTCGACATTGCTCACGACCACATAATCGGCCTGCTCACCTACTTGCTTGCCCATGATGGGGCGCTTAGTCTTATCTCTGCCCCCACCTTCCGCACCAAGCAGTATTATGATGTTATTGTCAGAACTAGGCTTCATAGCATACCCGGCGTCTAGTACGCGCTGCATACTCTCCTTTTCATGGGCATAATCGACCAAAACAGAATAATCCTGCCCTTCATCTATGGGCTCCATGCGACCAGGAATCGTGCTCAGGTTGCTTAGACCGCTCTTGATCTGTTTGTCGTCTAGCTGTAAGTGCTCGCCTATGACTAAAGCTGGCAGGGCGTTATAAACGTTGAACTCACCCTGTATACTCAAGCTATATTTACGCCTTCCTACTCTGAAGGTCACTCCATCAGGACTGGAGCTAATTCGACTGGCTTTATAGTCTAAGCCAGATGAGTCCACGCCAAATGTGCGCTGCCAGTCAGCATCAAAGCCCAAGAAATAATCGGCATGCTCACTGTCGCCATTTACCACTGACAGCTTAGGCACAGCCTCTCCCTCAATGACCTTGCGCTTCTTAGCGAGCGCTGCAAACATCTTGCCTTTTGTATGTTTGTAATTATCAAAGCTACCACCATGAGAGCTGAGATGTTCTGGCGTCAGATTAGTAAATACACCAATGTCATAAGCTACTCCGGTGTGGCGATACTGCTTGATACCTTCAGATGTAGTCTCTACTAGGCAATACCTGCAGCCAGCATCTGCCATCTCGCGCAACAGTCTCTGCAGCTCAAAACGCCCAGGCATAGTCATATGATATTCATTCACCCGCTCTTGGTCACCGACTCTAATATTGGCGGTGCTAATGATGCCAGTCTTGTAACCGCCCGCCATCAATACTGACCATATATAGTTAGAAGTTGACGTCTTGCCCTTGGTGCCGGTCACACCAATAATCACCATCTCACGCGAGGGTTTACCATAGCGCCATGCGGCAACATGAGCAACTAGTCTATGATATTGAAGCAATAAAGCTTCTGGTAGTAATTTGCGTATAATCTTTTTCATCACATCTACTATAAAATAAACCGACCTCTTCGCCAAACCGCTGTCAAGGTCGGACCTTGACAGCTTAAAACCTAACCCCTGCCCGAGCCGTGCAGGCATGCTTGGCTCGGAAGTGAAGGAATCGACAACAAAAAAGACCTTTGTGAGCAAGGCGTAAGCCGGTGTCACAATGGCCGTAAACCGTTGTCGAATTCCGACGTGGTGGTGGAGCATGGCGGACTCGAACCGCCGACCTCGTGCATGCCATGCACGCGCTCTAGCCAACTGAGCTAATGCCCCAAATTTTAGGACTTATTGTAGTATAGATCATTATCAACACTCGCAAAAGACCGACTGCTGCTAGCTGGCGATAGCTCGTAAACCTTCTTCGTCAATCACATCAACACCATGCTTCTTAGCTTGCTCTAGTTTGCTTGAGCCAGGATTGATACCAGCAACTACGTAGTCAGTTTTGGAGCTAACGTTACTAGTCACCTTACCACCACGATTTTCAATATATTCACTTATTTCAGATCTACTCATGTCGCTTAATGTGCCAGTGACTACAAAAGTTTTACCCTCTAGTTCTTCACTGCGGCCCGCAGGAGCTTGCCACTCAACCCCAGCCGCCTCAAGCTTATTAAGCAACTGCTTATTCACCTCATTATCGAACCACTCAACGACACTCTTGGCTGCCACTTGGCCTATACCTTCAACTTGCTCTAAATCTTCTATTTTAGCTTCGGCCAATCTGTCTAAAGAGCCAAATTGATGAGCTAAATCCTGAGCTGTTTGCTGGCCGACATGACGGATGCCAAGTGCGAATATAAACCTATCTAAGGGCACAGTTTTGCTAGATGCGATCGAGTCTACGAGCTTTTCAGCTGACTTCAACCCCAAACCTTCTAGACCCTCTAAATCCTCTGAGCTAATTGCAAATAGATCGGCTGCATCTCTAATCACCCCTTCGTCAAGTAGTTGCTTGACTAGCTTCTCGCCTAAAAACTCAATGTCAAATCCACCTTTGCTGACAAAATGTTCAATCTGCCTATGCGAACGGGCTGGACAGGTTTCGTTTGGGCAGCGCCAGACAGCTTCATCATCTTTCTTGATGAGACTGGACTCACATACTGGGCAGTTTTGGGGCATCTGAAAAGATACCTCATCGCCACTTCGCAAAGAAGGCAGACTCTCCACTACTTCTGGAATGATATCTCCGGCTTTCTGAACGATTACGGTATCGCCTATACGTACATCTTTACGATCTATCTCACCGATATTGTGCAAAGTAGCCATCTGTACAGTAGTGCCAGCAATCTGCACCGGCTTTAAGACTGCAAATGGAGTTACCGCTCCAGTGCGACCAACATTTACTTGAATGTCCTTAATCTTGGTAGAAGCCTGCTCAGCTGGATACTTGTATGCTACTGCCCCTCTGGGCGCTTTACCTACTACACCAAGACTATCATGGTCCTGCCGGTTGTCTACTGACACCACTACACCGTCAGTATTATAGGGCAGATCACCCCTGTTTTGCCCCCAATATTCTATATAATCTTGTGCTTCTTTTAAGCTACTCACTCTTTTGTGAGCTTGATTGACTATAAATCCAATTTGGCTTGCAATTTGATATTCATCGGACAAAGAGGCTATCTTTTCAGTCGCAATCACCCTATAAGCATGAAATTGAAGCGGACGCTGAGCAGCCAACTTAGGGTCAAGCTGACGAACGCTGCCAGCAGCTAGATTGCGAGGATTGGCATAAAGCTGCAAGCCTTGTGCCCCTCTATCTTTGTTGACTATGTTAAAGTCATCTTTATAGATTATTACTTCGCCCCTCACTTCTAGACGTTGACGGACATCTAAACCTTCTGAAACTCTGAGCCTCAACGGCACTGAACCGATGGTTCGAATGTTTTGTGTAATGTCCTCGCCAACACGACCATTGCCTCGAGTAGCAGCCTGAACTAGCTCTCCATCTTCATATATCAATGCAGCAGCCAAACCGTCCATCTTGATATCCAGATGTAGCGACGGCTCTTCTTCTAGCTGCTTTGCTGTTTTTTCATACCAACTTTCAAGCTCAGCAAACGAAAAGACATCATGCAAGCTGAGCATGGGCAGGCTATGCTCTACTTGGTCAAACCTATCTAGGGGTTCCGCTCCGACTCGCTGAGTAGGCGAATTGGCCTCCTTTAGCTCAGGGTAATCCGTCTCAAGCTCTTCTAGCTCTTTGACGAGCGAATCATAGGCACCATCACTTATCGTAGGATCCTCTAGCACATAATAAGAATAGCGATGATCTTCTATTTGGCTTTTAAGTCTTTCAGCGCGATTTGCGGGGCTTTTCATGTTCGTATAATTGATCTATTACAGTTACTAAAATCGGTAAAGTTAATACAAATGACAATCCGCTAAATGCAAAAAGCTCTGCTATGTAGAAGAACTGCTCGGTCACTGCCTCCAGCGCTAAAGATGCATACAGTATTAAATATATGATGATTAGTGGCAGCAGCGCAATAACCAAACCGCCCACTAGACGAAGTGTAAGCCACCACGCTCTACCTCGTGTCATAGCCCAACTTCTCTTAATAGATTCTATAGGTGATGCCTCCTGGATAATTACTGTAGAAAAAATAGTTCTAAGCACGAGGTAAAACCCGATAAGCCCTAGCAGCAACATCAATCCTGTGGCTGCAGCCAGTTCGATTTGAGTCGGGAAGAACAAACCGACGGCCACTAGCTCGAAGTAAAGTGTGCCCACTACAAAACCAAGCAAACACAACATCCAAAAGAACAAGATCAAAAACTGCTTTATTAGCGCATGGGGGCCATGGTAAAAGGCTTGCCGTGCATTAATACTTTTAGCTGAATTATGGCTGAGGCGAATCGCCACCCAAAACAATACCGATACCATCATTGCCCGCCACAGTCCTTGACCCAACTCAAAATCATCGACAGTGAAAAATATGAACAACCAATCAACCAGCATTGCCACTATGCCTATACGCAACCAGAGCCATTTGTGCCGCCAAAATATTGATAGCGCACTGCTAATAGGTCGGTGCGGCCTAGGTCTGCCACCACGTCGACTCTCCGCTTTTGGAGCACTGGACATGTCTGAGCTAGACAAATGCAATTTATCATAGGCCTTACGGCTACTCTTGTCGCTTAATATATTGTAGGCATCTTCAATGGCTTTAAGTTTTTGCCTAGAATTTTTACTAGATTTTGACTTTAATTTTTGCTTTTGCTCCTGATAAGAGTGCTTAATTTCTTTCTGGGTGGCACCTGGCTTTACCTTGAGCAGTTCGTAGTGATTTTTTTTCGTCATATATCCAATTGTATATTAGGGGTTTGTATTGCTAAGGCTCTAAGATTAAAGCTGCCGGCCCATTTTGTTGAGCTGCTCAATTCGCTGCTCGGTAGGCGGATGGGTACTAAACAAATTGGCAAATTTCTTGGCCGTTTTGCCGCGACCTAGCGGGTTGGAGATAAACAAATGAGCAGTCGAGCTATTGGCCTTCTGCATAGGTCGATTGTAGCCTGATATTTTCTGCAATGCACTAGCCAGACCTTCAGGATAACGAGTCAGCAAGGCTCCAGAAGAATCTGCTAGCAACTCGCGTCTACGCGATACTGCAAACTTCAACAACATTGCCACCAAAGGTGCGATGATAGCCGCCACCAACGCTAGCACTATAGCTATGGCATTACCGCGCTCATTGCCGCCATTGAAGCCGCCAAACAGTCCAATACGAAGAATCATATCGCTTATAAAGGCAACTACGGTCACCAGAACCAGTACAATACCCATCACTCGAATGTCGTAGTTTTGAATGTGACTAAGCTCATGGGCCATTACGCCTTCAAGCTCTTTGTCATCAAGTGTTTCTAAAAGGCCAGTCGTGACTCCAACTATACTGTTTTCGGGATTGCGCCCTGTAGCAAATGCGTTAGGAGCTGGATCTTCTATTATGTAGATTTTTGGCATAGGCATACCGGCAGCAATGGTCAGATTTTCGACTGTACGATAAAGCTTGGGGGCTTGTCGCTTTTCTATAGGCTTAGCCCCAGTCATAGCTGTAGCTACCTTAGCAGAAGCAAAGTAGCCTACTACCGCATAAACAATTGCGAAAACAGCCACCGGTATAAATAGCCCTGGGCTCTCAAGCGCAATACTGACTACGTAGCCGAGAAGTCCCACTACCACTACAAATAGTGACATAATTACAAAAGTCTTAACCTGGTTGGCGCGAATACTTGAATACACAGCTTGAGTCTTTCTATTTACTTACTACTCAATAGATATTTCTTTACAGACTAGAATTCGACATTTACAGGCTTCTCTATGCTAGCCATATCTTCTACTTCGAAGAATTCACGCTTAGTAAAGCCGAGCATGCGGGCGAACAAATTAGTCGGAAAAACCTGAATCTTGATATTTAGATCTCGGACAGCACCATTATAGAAACGTCGAGCGGCTTGGATCTTATCTTCCGTATCTACCAATTCTTGCTGAAGTTCACGAAAGTTCTGATCGGCTTTTAGATCGGGGTAGGCTTCTGCTACGGCAAAAAGGCTCTTGAGGGCGCCCTCAAATTGATTCTCTGCATCTTCCGTCTCTTTAACACTTTCTGCCTGCATGGCTTGAGATCGAGCCTTAGTCACCTCTTCAAAGACCTCTTTCTCGTGTGAGGCGTAGCCTTTGACGGTGTTTATAAGGTTAGGTATAAGATCTAACCTTCGTTTCAATTGAACAGTTATGTCGCTCCAAGCCTCATTGGTTCGGACCTTGGCTCTAACTAGGCCATTATATATAAATATTATACCAAGGATGACTATAACCAATACTGTTACTGCAATCCACATATGTTATTTCCTTTCACTTAAACTGGATACATTGTACCATTTTCGGCACTGGAACTCTAGAAAAAGCTTTTGCGCAAAACAAAACATGTACGCTACTATATATAGGTGTTAGAAGCAAAGAAACTTGATATTATGGCACCATGGCCGAGTGGTTAGGCAGAGGTCTGCAAAACCTCTTACGGCGGTTCGATTCCGCCTGGTGCCTCCAAAATGCGGGCGAGTGGCGGAACTGGCATACGCGGTAGACTTAAAATCTGCTGCCCTTATTAGGGCTTGAGGGTTCGAGTCCCTCCTCGCCCACCAAGCAAATTTTTCAATTCACAAAAGGCGCTGCTACTTTTGTATTTTTAAAGTTTTGTCTTATACTTAATTCGTATCATTGAGGGCTCTTAGCTCAGCTGGCTAGAGCGTCTGGTTTACACCCAGAAGGTCGGAGGTTCGAGTCCTCCAGAGCCCACCAACAAGATAACTGACAACAATATTTCTAAAGCTGGCTACAATTAATGGTCAGCTTTATTTTTATCTTAAATGAATATCTATTTGAATAATCGTTCAGCTCCTATGGCTCTCAAGCCTGGACTGTACCTTTTTAACTAAATCGTCTAGCTCCCAATCTGATTTGGTCAGGTAATCATTTACTCCCAAGTTCATCAGTTCGAGCACATGCTCACTGTTGTCTGAGTTGGTAAGAGCCATCACTAAAACTTTATCGCCACCCTCTTGCTCGCGCAGCTGTTTGAGCATCTCGAGTCCATCCATCTTCGGCATCAAGACGTCGAGCAGTACCACATCTGGCTGGAACTCTGCGGCAGTCTTTAATCCCTCCTCTCCGTCTGATGCAGACTTCACTTCATAGCCCTCATCGCTAAATGTATCGCTCATGACACTTGCAAGTGACTCATTGTCTTCAACTATTAGCAGCTTAGTCATCTTCATCCTCCTTTTGTTCTATTGTATCAGGTTCTATATTCGGCAAACTAACGGCAAAGTGCGTGCCTTTACCTGACTTGGACTCAAACCATATATCACCACCAAGCCGATTTACGGCCTCTTTAACGCTGTATAGGCCTAATCCTGTACCTTCTATATCACTAGTTACAGCATTCTCCGCCCGAAACAGCTTAGCAAATACGTTATGCTGCTCGTCCTCTGGTATGCCCATACCTGTATCTTCCACGTTCAAGACTAAACCGCCCTTGAGCCTTGCTACACTGCCACGATAAGAGCTGACAGATATTGTCACCTTGCCTTCAGCCGGTGTGTACTTTACAGCATTGGATACAAGATTTTGCACAATCATTTCCAAAAGCTGAGAATCTGTTGAAATAGCTGTGCTTTCTTTTGTATTCTTGACAACGTTGAGCTTTTTGTCTTTGATTATCGGCTTGAGGTCGCCTACTATTTTGTCTACTACTTCAGCTACGTCTTGTTGCTTGGGCTTTAGGGCATTTACCCTTAGCTGCAACCTCGAAGCGTCCAGGTAGTCGCTCAAAAGTCCGCTCATACGCGCGCTATCTTCGTATATGGTGCTTAGGTATTTTCGGTCTTTATCGGCTAAGTCTGCCGTTTTAAGTAGCCGCTCTGCATACCATCTTATAGCCCCCAATGGAGTTCTTAGCTGATGGGACGCAAGGGACAAAAATTCATCTTTCGCCCTAGCAACTGCCCGCTCTTCGGTTATATCACGAAAAACCTGTATAGCACCCGCCAATTCGCCATTATCACCTTGTACAGGGCTGGTTGTAATAGATACAGGCAGCAATTCTTGATTGTAGTTTCTGCAGTAGTACTCCGACGTATGCTGACCAGACTGAGACTTGAGGGTGACCATGATTGGATGTTTACTGCTGTCGATCTCCTTACCACTGTCTGTATAAAGCTTAAATGTATCTTCATACTTTTTATTGATAATGTCTCTTTTGTAAAAGTTGAATAGCCCCATAGTCACATGATTGGCCATGATAATTTTGCCGTCTTGATCAAGTGCTATTACGCCTTCTCCGATGCTCTCTAGCAAAGCCTCGTTCTGGGCGCTCTGACGAGACATTATCTTTAAATTTTCATCCAATGAGGCTGTAACTGCCTCACGATGCTTTATCTCATCTTGCAATTGAGTATAAATCTGTGACAACTTGCCTTCTCGCTGCGACACAGATTCGGTCTTTTTATCTAGGTTGTCTTGATAAAAATACACGAAAATAGCCACCAAAAAGACTGCCAATATTAATTGCATGAAAGTATCAGCATCATAGCTGATGACATCTACGGCAATATATCCCATCTGAGTGGCTATATATATAGCCAATATCACTAATACTACTGTAAGCAGCCAGACAGTGCCGCCATCCTTACCGCGCAAGAATGTAGCTACTACCGGAAATACAAAAAACCAAAAAGTAGTAGCATTACTCAGCCCATCAACCAATACTGAGAATACTAAAAGAGAAAGTAATATCAATATAGTCAGCGATGAAGCCAGCTGATAGTAGCCTTTATGAAGGACAAAAACACTTACCCACAAGGCAGTCAATACCATAACGCTAAAGCCAGCCACATGCAACGAATCTAAAAATACCGATACCAAAGCCTGAAGCGCAATTATGCCCACTAGTATGAGCAGTAATATACGCAGGAAGCGTTGCTGATAATACAGGTCTACCGCTTCATCTACTGTCGACTTTTTTGAGCTTTTGTTTTTAGTCATTTTAATAGAGATAATTATGCCATTAGTGTAGCATGCTAAATTTGAATTTGCTTGCATTATAACTAATAGCTCGACTACAATCTAATGTGCAACTAAGCATCATAAGTTAATATGGCGAGATAGCTCAGTTGGTAGAGCACCGCCCTGAAGAGGCGGGTGTCCTCGGTTCGAGTCCGAGTCTCGCCACCAGAACGGCCAAGCCGTTCTAGTTAAAAGTTATAAAGTTTATAATGTTAAAAGCTTAGTGACTTTATGAACTTTAAACTTTATACTTTATAACTACACACGCGGGTGTAGCTCAGCTGATAGAGCGCTTCGTTGCCAACGAAGAGGTCACGAGTTTGAGTCTCGTCACCCGCACCA
>CAYQCN010000015.1:0-18220 GCA_964415975.1 uncultured Candidatus Saccharibacteria bacterium
TATCCAGACTTTTTCCACCGGGGGCTGGTGCCAAATTTAAGGTATAAAGCCGTGGTGAAATCTTGCGACATAGGGCTAGTTAAGCCTGAGAAAGAGATGTATGACGCAGCCACTCAAGCAGCTCGCACGCGTCCAGAGAGAATATTGCTCATAGATGACAGCCGAGTGAATGTTAAGGCGGCTCGAAGCTTTGGTTGGCAGGCAGAGCATTTCGATGAGCACCATCCTGAGCAGTCTGTGAATAGAATCATCAACAATCACTTTAGCCCTAGCGGTGACTGAGGTGTAGGCAAAGTGCTCGACGATCGCTTTGCTGGGCTTAGTAAGTCGGAATATGTCTGTGGGTTGATTTCAAGCTCTAGTCCAGCAGTAGCAGCCGCTCTCATAGAGCCAGGAGTGGTTTTGTTGTTAGCTGGCGAGAGAGTTATGGCCGATGCTGTCTGGTATACTCCAGATGAAGCGATAGCGCAAAGCTTGCAGGGCTTATCTGGGGGTATAGGTCGATTCATAGCTGACTATGATATCGAGCTCGATCTACAAAGTGACATTTCTCCAACGGGAGACTCTTTGTTGGCTGTAAGGTATTGGTCGTGGACTAATACTAGAGAGTTTGCTGATAAATTCGGCTTTAAGCTAAAGATGAGCAATCATGCTAATGCTGAAGAATTTATTGGCCGCCTAAAAGATGAAGCGATAGTGCGCTATGGCATTACAGAAGCAATGGCTAAGCAGTGGTATGAGGGCGTTGAGCTGGTGCATGATGAGTCGGGCTTTGACGGGAGCCTGCAGTATGCTCTAGCGGGACATGTCGCCTCCGGATTGCTCTTGGGCTATCCAGAGCCCGATATTACAGGCTTTATAGACACGCCCTTGCGTCGACATGGTGAGCTTGAGTATGTATCTTTGCCGTCTGTAGACAAGTTCTACCCGAATACCCCGCAGCCGGTTTATGGTTACAACCCTGACGCCGAAGAGGCCGGATCGGTAAAAAAGCAGGCTGAACGCTGGGAGGGTATATTAAGTGATGTATATAGCTCATCTATGCACAGCGAGCTTTTAGCTAGTGATGACTTTAAGCGGGCGCGAGCCTTGATGAGCAGATAGCGACCTAAGTGTCTATTTGTTTAATCTGCCTTGAGAGCGTCTCAGAGCGCGCCTGAGCGTCTTTTAGGCTTTGCTTGGTGTCGTTGACCACTTCTTTGGGTGCATTGTGTGTGTAGGCCTTGTTTTCCAGTCTCGCTTGTAGCTTCATGATGTAGGAGTTGGTTTCTTCTAGTGACTCGTTGAGATTGTCGAGATAAGCTTCGATGGTGTGCTGTTCTACGTCGAGCCAGCAGGCTATGGGTGTGTTTGGCACAGGCAGGCCTCGACCATCGCTGACGTATTCGCATTTTTGCACCGGAGCTAATTGGGTGATTAGTTCGGCATTGTCCTGGAGTAGCTCTTCCCCGCTATGATAAAGAGCCGGCTTGTCTTCATCTAGCTGCGCAACGAGGTGTCGCACCTGACCGATTAGAGTTTGTAGCTGGCTGAAGTTGCGCATAGCTTCTTCGTCTGTATCTGCTGGGTCGGGCCACTCGGCAGTCGCTAACAGCCCTTCCCGCCAGGGCAGTTGCTGCCATATAGCCTCGGTGACGAAGGGTGCAAATGGATGGGCTAGGCGCAGTATCGTTTCTAGTCCATAGGCTAAAACATCGCGATTGGGCGATATCTTGCTGGCTTCTATGTACCAGTCTGCAAAATCATCCCAGAGCAAATGATATATAGTGTCGGTGGCCTCATTGAACCGATAGCTTTCGATAAGTTCGGTGATGTGGGCTGCTTGTTGATTGACTCGGCTAACAAACCACTTATCAGCTAGGCTTTCTGGCTTTAGTTTGTGGGGGGCATTTTTGACATCGGCTTGCTCGAGAACGTAGCGGGCAACGTTCCATAGTTTGTTGCAGAAGTTGCGCATAGCCTCAACCTGCTTTTCGGTCAATGCGCTGTTAGATCCAGGAGTGTTCGATGCAGTCAATGCCAGCCTTAGGGCGTCGGTGCCATAGGCGGCAGTAATCTCCATAGGGTCGCCGTAGTTACCCTTTGATTTGCTGAGCTTTTTGCCGTATTCGTCAGTGACCATACCCCACAGGTACACATCTTTAAATGGCACTTCCCCAGTCCTATACAGGCCAAACATTATCATGCGTGTCACCCACTTGTGCAGAATGTCTCTAGCCGTACCCATGACAGAGGTGGGATAAAAATTGTCAAAATCTCCAGTTGATAAGAGCGTGGCAAAAGGCCACTGACCCGAAGAGAACCAAGTGTCGAAGGTGTCGGTCTCGGCTGTGTAGTTGCCGGCTCCGTAATAATCGATGGCCTCTTGCTCTTTTGGGGATATGATGTAGGGTTTTTTGTCTGGGTCATGTGAGGTTTTGTAATAGACTGGGATGCGAATTCCCCACCAAATCTGCCTGGAAATACACCAGTCGTGCTCTTGCTTGAGCCAGTCTAGAGCGATTTTTTTGAATCTTGGTGGGTGGAAGCGAATCTCTTCGTTCTCTATCGCATCTATGACCGGTCGGTTGAGGTCTTTGATTCGTAGAAACCATTGCTCAGATATAAGCGGCTCTACCCCAGATCCGCACCTATCGTGCAGTGCAACTGCATGAGTATAATCTTCGCGCTTTACGAGCGAGCCAGAATTATCTAGCTCAGATATCACCTTCTCTCTCCCCTCCTCGACGCTTAATCCGGCGTATTCTTCTGGCACATTGATTAGCCTGCCCTCACCGTCTATTACGGTAATTTCAGGCAGGTTGTGGCGGAGCCCAATCTCATAATCGTTGGGGTCGTGTCCGGGTGTGATCTTGAGGGCTCCAGTCCCAAACCCCGACTCTACATAATCATCGGCAATAATCGGTATCGGGCGGTTGATTATTGGGATTGTAGCCATCTCCCCTATCAAGTGGCTGTAGCGATCGTCCTCTGGGTTAACGGCAATAGCTACATCGGCAAATATAGTTTCCGGCCTAACTGTGGCAATTTGTATTGGTCCATAGTCTATGTGAATCAGCTCGCTTTCTCGCTCTTCCCGTTCTAGCTCGATGTCGGCAAAGGCAGCCTCGCACCTTGGGCACCAGTTGACGATACGATTGCCACGATAGATGTGGCCATCTTCATGTAGCCGAGCGAAAGTTTCATAGACTGTCTCGACTATGTCTTCATCAAGGGTGAATTTGAGTCGCGACCAGTCGGCACTAAAGCCCATTGAGCGCATTTGATCAATAATTGTTCCGCCACTGCTTTCGACGAACTCCATAACGTCTTGGTAGAACTTGTCTGGACCAACATCAAACCGAGTTTTTCCCTGTGGTCCTAGCACATCTCTTTCGTATACGAATTGCGTCTCGATGCCAGCGTGATCGGTGCCGGGTAGCCAAAGTGTCGGCCTTCCATTCATGCGGGCGTAGCGTGTCAGTAGATCTTCCACTACAAACATCAGATGCCCAGCGTGCAAGCTGCCGTTGGCGTTGGGCGGTGGCATGATTATTGTAAATGGGCTGCCTTTTGCGGTGCTTGGCTTAAAGACATCCGAATCTTCCCACAGGCTGTAAATGGTCTTTTCGTGATCTTGTGGCGAGTAGGCTTTTGGTAGTTGCATGAGGATTAGTATAGGAGATATTCACTCACCGACCAAGATACCTAGATATAGGCGCAAAACAGATTCATAATAATACTATGGAGTTTGAGATTAAGTCGGGCTCGACCGATATCAATAAATCGGTCTTTTACTTCCCTGGCGACGAATCTATCTGCCAGCAAGATTATGAGGACTGTATTGGTGCTGGCTACGCTTCTTCCGTGGCTACTTTAGCTGGTGCGTTGGAGGGTTTTGGTGTCGATATAGACCGTGAGACGTTCGAGCGCTATAAGCGCACAGCATCTGTGATTGGCTTGTGCGATGATTTGCTGGATGAGTCTCCAAGTATCTACATGGGTTATGAGGCGTTCAATCAGGCAATATCAACCGCCGCGAATGGGGGTGATTTTGAGCTAACTGCTTGGAGCGACAACCGACTGATTACAGCCTTACAGCTGTATGGCAACTGTTTTACAGTATTATCACGTGACAAGCAAGAGCGAATATTAATGGCTGCTGAAGGAATAGCGAGCTTAGCAATGATTAAAAGTAGCTGCACAGATGCCGATGAGTATTCTTCTCTACTCAAGGCCGAAGGACGCCTCACTAATGTATTGGTTGCTGAGGCAACATCAGATACAGTCCAGCGCGACCCACGCTTTAAGGCGTTTATTGAATGGTCTGAATTGGCTCTCGAGGCCGGCACCCTAACAAACAGCCTGCTTGATTTGCGGGATGACTATATACGTCGGCTAACATCTGTAGAGCCATCAATACGAAATCGTGCACGCATTGCCAATTATCTGCACGAAACGCTAGGCGATTTAATACGAAGACCCGGCAGTATATCGGCTACGCAAAAAGGCCTGATCACCAGGGCCAAATATTAAAAAGCTACAGCAAAGTGTAGCTTTTTAATTTCACGTGAAACAATAACTACCACCAACGGTAGATTGAACCCGCGCACTTCAAATCTCCAATATCCAGTATTTCTATTTTGATTGCTCCCTAAGCAACGAGGTTTTTGTGTCTAGCGTCATTATAAAATAGCTACATCGAAAAGCGCAAGCTTTTACATGGTGAGCGAAGGCTCAATCTGGAGTTTGTGGGGGTCTTGGGGGTGGCCTTGCTTGGCGCTCCAGAAGCCTTTGCTGGCTACCATGGCCGCATTGTCTGTGCATAGAGATATTGGAGCGTATTCTATTTCTACGGGCAAAGATTCGCTTAATTGGCGCCTTAGCTCTTGGTTGGCGGCTACGCCACCGGCTATTACTACTGACTTTGGCTTGAACTCATCATATGCATGAGCCGTAGACCTGACCAATGTCTGGACTATGCCGTACTGAAAGCTGGCGGCTGTGTCGTTAATCTGTTCCTGGCTTAATTTTTGACTGATCTCAAACGAGGGATGGGAGTAGTCGGCATTAATTAAGCTTTGCAGGTGTCGCAATACGGCTGTCTTGAGCCCGGAGAAGCTAAAGTCATATGGACTAGATAGCTTGGCGACCGGGAATTGATAGGCAGAGTCATCGCCTTGCTTGGCAGCCTGTGCTATGGCAGGCCCGCCAGGGTAGTCCAGGCCTAGCATGCGCGCTACCTTGTCAAATGCTTCACCGGCAGCATCATCACGTGTCTGGCCTAATAGCCGGTAGTCGTTGTGCCCCTGGAATAATATGAGTTGCGAGTGGCCGCCAGAGACTGTCAGTGACAAGAGGGGGAATTGGGGTGGGTTTTGAGGCAGGTTGGAGCTATCGACACCTAGTATTTTGGCTGTATTTTTAGCTTTAGATATGAAATTGGCATAGGTGTGAGCTTCCACGTGATTTATGGGGTAGAGCGGGATGTCTTTAGCGATAGCTAATGTGCGAGCTGTAAGAGTGCCGATGAGTAGACTACCTGATAAGCCCGGTCCATTAGTGACGGCTATTGCATCGATCTGGCTCCAGTCTAGTTCGGCATCTTCAAGAGCTTTGCTGATTGTCGGCAAGATAACTTCTATATGGCTTCTTGCGGCCACTTCAGGCACAACGCCACCGAATTCACGGTGGATGTCTATCTGGCTGACGACTACATGGCTTAGCAGTTCAACCCCGTCTTTTACGACGGCAGCTGCCGTCTCGTCACAACTTGTTTCGACCCCAAGTATATTCATAGCTTTTAAGATACCATACGCAAACAGTATTGCCTTGCCTACTCTTGAGTCGATTGAGCCAAAACAGAAGCGGTGTCATACTGAGTTATAAGCGATGAAATTAAAAATATTCCGACCATTTATAAACGCAACAAACATACTTTTGTCACTTGTGGCTCAAGCAACTTTTGGCTTTAGTGGCCATCGACTCAAGATAATAGGCGTTACTGGAACAACTGGCAAGACAGTGACGGCACACTATATCGCCTCTATCCTAGAGAGTGATGGGCGTCGGGTCGGTGTAGTAAGCCGAGCCAATGTTCGCAGCAACAAGCAGACCGAAGTTGCAGCCGAAGATGTGATCTCAAGCTCCTTTCGTCTTCATCGGCAGCTTTATTTGATGCGTAAGCAGGGAGCGGATTGGGTGGTGATGGAGGTGACAAGCCAGTGCCTGAAGCGCAAGCGCATATGGGGCTTGCCGATAAGGCTAGCTGTCATGACAAATCTAAGCTCATCACATCTTGTCGCTGGAGAGACGGTTGAGGATTATGCGGCTACGAAGGCGACGTTACTAAGGATGGCGCAAAAAGCCGTGGTTTTAAATCACGATGATGAGTGGTATGAATATTTTTTAAAAGCGCCAAAGCAAGCTGTATATGATTATGGCACGGATGAAAACGCGTCTGTGCGTATAGATCGTCATAAATTTAAAAGGGACAGTTCGCATCTGCGCATCCGTTTTGGAGAGAGGGTGGTAAATGTCACCTTAAGCTTGCCCGGGGAGACGATGTCTTACTGCGCTTTGGCGGCTGCTACTGCTGCGTACGGGCTAGATGTGTCTTGGCAGAACATGAGAGAAGGCTTGGAGTCTGTAAAGGGTGTACCTGGTAGGTTGGAGTTTGTCAGTGAGGGGCAGCCCTTCAGTCTAGTGATTGATTATGCAAGAACACCTGGGGCTTTTGCCGAGACTTTAGAGGATATGAGGTTCGTTGAACGCGGCCAAGTGATTGCCGTTTTACCTGAAAAAACAGATGTAGAGTATGCTGAGGTAGCTCGTGCTGAGTCGGTGGTGGTGTTTGAAGAGGCGGATGCTAAATTGGGGCTAGATTCAATGCTTGAGGGCATAAAACCGCAAGATAAACTAGTTGTTTTAGGCGGTAGCGAATCATCACTTGAAATAGTCAATAATGTCACAAGTCGCTACGGTGACCATCTTGGGTAACACCGGAAGTGTAGCTCTCAACTTGAATCACCAGTGACTATTACATATGCTATTAACAAATGGATATGATGTGGCAGATGTAGGTATGGCTGATGTTATGAAAATTGAAGAGGCTGAGCTTGAAAGTGACAGTTCAGCTAACACCCCGCATCTAGAGCACTGGAAAGACATTGCCCAAGTCAGAAGCGAAATAGGCGGGCTGGCAATGAGTAATTATCGGCGAGTCAACGAGATGAGGGCTAGGCTTTATAGCAACGAATTAAGCGATGATGAACTGGTTGAGTTGGGTTTGTCTTACGGGGCTACTAACAATATGGAGGGCGGCCAGGCTGATCTGGAGCAGCTTTTTGCGTGTCTTTATGCTGACTCCGAGGCTGATGGCATGGCTCGCATGGCTTGTTCAGACAGAGCCTGGGCAATATATGAATTGATGCAAAGAAATCCTGTAGATTTGCAACAACCCTCTCCAAAGCTTTTTATGGCGGCTCAATTTTTGCATGAAGCTGGTGAGATTGAGTCAGATGAAGAACTGAGCGATTTGTTGGTCTATGGAGCTCTTGATGTTTATGAAAGAATTTGGAAAAACAATTCTACTGGCTGGGAGGAGAGGTTTAAGCGCCAAGCATTGCTGCAGTGGCACAGTGGCATGAGCGCCTTATTGTCTCGAGACGTGGCCAACCAAGAGCTAAGCGTTTCCGGCAGAGAAGAGGCAGAGGAGTGTTTTATCGATCTGCAGAAAGAAACAATTGAGCAGGTAAGGGCTATGGCCCGGCTTAAGCACGACAAGGATCCTGGCAATAATAAGTATGTAGTCAGGAATGGTGAGCTATTTGAGATATTTACGCAGATAAGTGGCTGGTACTTAATACGCGAAGAGAGGCTGTTTGGGGAGTATGAGATTCGTCCATCAAAAGAGAGAGAGGATCGCCCAAGAGACGGCATTGTTAACAAGCAAACTAACAAATATGCCCATGACGCAGTAGTTGTGCGCAATGTATCAGGCGAGCAGCAACAGACACGCATACAGCTAAAAGCATGCCCCAAAGAGCAGGACTGGGAGTCGTCATATGTTGATGAAATTCCAGTAGTAAGAGTTAAGAATATCTCAGCAGATAAATTACGCAAAAAGATCATGCGCTCCATGAACGACATACATGGACATTACCGAGCACCCAAAAAGCGATTTAGGCGTCAGCTTCATGGCAATATTGAAGGTTTCTTCAGCGAAGAGTTGTTTGATTCAGCAGCTTAATGGCAGATTTTACTGGTCTTTATTTTGGGCGGGTGGCTCGTTTTTTTCTACAGTAACAGGAATTCCGAATCTGCTAAGGGCATTGGTTATAAAATCAAGCGCCCTCCGGCGCATATTTGGCTCTGATTCTTGTGGCTTTGACTCGTTCATAGATAAACCTTTTATCGTATTGTAACTTAGTCCTGTATAAAATTAAAAAATGGTTTAGATATAAAGTTGCAAAACAAGCAAAATTATGCTATAAACTAGTATATAATTATTTATGTCTGAAAAATATCAAATACCAAACCAGTCAGAACTAATCGCAAACCATAGAGCCGATAAGGCGCTTGGTAGGACCGCTATAGAAGGGTGGCAGTCTGACGCAGAAGTGGGTTCTAGCGATTATGAAATATTAGATCTTGACAATCATGATAAGAGCTTTGTTATGAGAAGGTCGTATCTGCGCAGCACTTTTCGTTTAACTGAAAAAATCCAAAAATATAAACCTGATTATGTATTATATTTAGATAAATCTGCACGGCCTGTATCCTGGCTGGAGCGCGAGCTTCACGATGATTTTGCTGAGGCTGCAGCTGAGGATGGTGATGAGCCTGAACCCAAAACTAATACTTTATTTTTAAATATCGATCGTGAACATTGGCGCGATCAGACTGGAGGCAAAGAATTCGGCAGCGGTCAGGTTACTGTCAAAGATGTAGAGCAAGAGACGATTGAAAGTCTTCGGGCTATATTTCTTAATAATGTGCCCGAGGATGTTGCAGGAACAGAAGACTTAAAGAGGAAGCTATCTGAATCTAGCGAAGAAGACATATCAGATCAACCTTCATTACTTGATGGTAAAAAAGTGTTGATTGTTGATGAAGTTAAGTTCACAGGAGACACTCTTAAGATAGCCCAGAAGTTTTTGGAAACGGCATTTCCAGATGCTGAGTTCGCGACTCACCATTGGATGACATCACCTAAAGCGGTCGACCCTAATGCAAAGCCTACCGGTCTGCCAGATGTACCAGTCTGGTACAGGCAAGACTCAGAAAAGGGTAGGGGTGTAGCCAACAGAGATGTTTATAAATCGCGCAAATCAGCCAGCGCTCGTCAACGAGTCGGTGAAGTGTTTTTGAGTACAAGCTTCAATGAGCCTGATTCGGCTGCTATCAAGCTCAGAAGTGAGTTTAAGCGCCTAGCTCAAGAATATAGACATGGAGTATATGGAACTGTAGAGTACTGACTTTAAATCTTTGCTTTTTAGATGTAGAGGTTGGTTGCAAGTAAGTTATAAATAGAAGTACCCCCGAATCTGTATTTGTGTTGAATTATGCATATGTGTACAGCACATGCGACAACTACAGATTCGGGGGTGATGTCTGGACGGCTTTTTGAGTGTCAGAAAACTTCACAAAAAGCTACCAGAGCTTTCCTGCCCCTTTATGTCATCCGTCGAGCTCGTGGATGGTAGTTTCTGAGTGCTCGACCATCCCGACCGGATTGACTCGCACCTCACGGATTCGCGTGAAGCGTTCGACCGACTCCGACTTGAGTGAAAGGGCCCAAGTCTGCAGTGCAGCTGTGAGCGAGATGGCGACGGACTTGATCTCGTCATAGTCCATTGTAGTTCCATCGCTCTTGGCGGTGACTGCGACTCGCAGGACGGGCTCGTCTCGACACGCGAAAATCGTGTCGACCCCCTCAACTGAGTTATTACCCTCGAAGTGTTCTACTCCGAGCCGGTTGATGTGCATGCCGCCGATGTAAAGCTCAAAAACCCCATAGTGACGGCCATCGGTCAGGTGGATGCTACGCCGACTGATCTCCCCGAGGAACGTGCTTTTTGGCATAGTACTTCCTTGATTGTGGAACAGGACTTATTTATTACAACATATTATTTTGCTATTATCAATACCGGCCGGTATAAATTTTGACGTTTTATTATTAAAGTTTTATAATATAGAATCGGAATAATTGATAGATTTTTAAAGTTGGGATTAAGATATGGAGAGTCAGTCAGGACCCTTTGAGTCAGAGCAAAATATTGGAGACGAAGTGTTACGTCAAAAAAGGCGGGAGATGTTGGATTTGGCTCATGATGCACTTAAAAAAGCTAGTTCAAAGACCGAAAGGCACGAGGGTGTCTATTTGAGCCGCGAACCATTAGCGATTGGTGGTCATGAAGACGCTTTTAGTCTTTTGCTGACGCGCGATGGAGAACGTCCATTTGTTGATGAATGGGAAGATAAAGAGTATATTAAGCTTTTCTTTATTCCTGATTATGAACAGTATCTACAGGATGAACTTTATGAGGCTGAGAAAAGCGTGGTCTGGGTAGAAGAACATAGCCAAAACAATCAACGTCAATATGTATTGACCGAGCACGGATTTCAGCCTTATGCGGCCAAGATCGATGATCTAAGAGAGGACTTTTATTCAATTTCTTCCAAACCTGAGATGGGTGAATTGCGTCGTTTTCATGAACGGCTCGATCGTTTTAAGTTGACTCCGTTTAAAGAAGTGACTCGGTCTAATGATGAAGATCGAGAAGACTAATATATAATTCGTCTCCCTCTTGATTGCATGCTATGATTATGGCTATGAATTTGGGTGTGATATTCAAAGCCTACGACATAAGAGGGCTGGTGCCCGAAGAGCTAAATAAAGACACTGCCAAAAATATTGGCCGGGCGCTAGCGGACTGGCTTATCGAGGAGTGCCCCGAAACGAGCGATAAGCCGATTGTAGTTGGCCGGGATATGAGGGCTGACTCTCAAGAATTGTCTGAGGCGCTGATTGCAGGCATTACTCGGCAAGGTCGTGATGTGGTCGATATCGGCCAAGTAACGACTGATATGATCTATTTTGCAGTCGGACATATGCAAGCAGCTGGCGGAGTGGTGGTGACGGCCAGTCATAACCCCGGTGCCTATAATGGTATGAAGCTGTGCCGAGAAGAAGCTAGGGCGATTGGTATTGATAGCGGGCTTGAGGATATAAAACAGAGAATGGAAAAAGATGAGTTCGCAGACTCTAGCGAAAGCGGTGCAGTTTCTACTGAAAATGTAATGAATGATTGGGTCGAGCATGCATTGAGTTTTGTCGGTGATGAGCTGCGCCCGCTCAAAATTGCCGTTGACGCTGGTAATGGCATGGCCGGAGCAGTTATGCCTCATGTAGAGCAACAGACACCTTTACATATAACACCGCTATATTTTGAGCTTGATGGTAGCTTTCCCAATCATGAAGCCAACCCAATGAAAGAAGAGACCATGGCTGACTTGCAGCGTACGGTAGTTGAGGAGCAGCTTGATATTGGAATTGCTTTTGATGGTGACGGAGACCGGATGATGCTGGTTGATGAAAAGGGTGTGACAGTATCGGGTAGTGTGACCTGCGCGTTACTGTCGGAGTACTTCCTAGGCCAACATCCTGGCAGTACCATTTTGCACAATGCTATATGTTCAAGAGTAGTACCAGAAACCATCAGAGAAAACGGTGGCGACCCTATCATTACTAAGGTGGGCCACTCATTTATAAAGGCTACCATGCGTAAATATGACGCTCCATTTGGCGGTGAACATTCAGCGCACTATTACTTTCGGGATAATTGGTCGGCCGACTCCGGACTGATAGCAGCTTTAATAGCTATTGGAATCGTTAGCCGTTCTGGCAAATCTTTGTCTGATTTGGTCAGAGTTTTACGGCAGCGGTATGTCCAGTCCGGAGAGATAAATCTAGAAGTAAAAGATAAGCAGGCAGCTATCGAGCGAGTGGCCGAACATTTAAGTGACGGCAAGCAGGATCGACTCGATGGCTTAACTGTAGATTATGGTTCATGGTGGTGTAATATTCGTCCTAGTAACACCGAGCCATTGATTCGCTTGAATATAGAGGCCGTTGACAAGGCTACGCTCAAGTATCATCAGCAAAGGTTGCTAAGTATAATAGTCTAGTCCTGAACTTTTAATGCTTTTATAGCCATAAAATCTAAGCACTGGAAAGATTTATGATAACAAAAGCCTATGCTTGCTTTTGTTGTCGCATTGTAGTAAGTTTGTTGCCATGTCTTTAGAAAAACACGGAGAAATTTTTCCAGTCGAAAGTAGTCTTTATCCAGAAGGCAGTCTTTTGGGCGAAGACTATATGTTACCAGTTGGGGGATACGACAAGACGGAGATGAGTTTGAACGACCTTATTGGCAATATTAAAGATAAATCCAGCGTTGAGTTGGCGAAAGAACAGATAGTGGCTGGCGATGATGAGCAGCCATTGCAAAATCCACTCCATGACAAAGCCTTGACTATTTTTGACCTGCATCCAGAACAAGAAATTTTTTTCTATCAGCGCACAGGTAACTCTGAACCAAAGCGAGAAGAAGAAGCAAGCTTCGATATTTACATAAGGGGGACAATAGAGTCAGAGCCTTTTTTCGGACCGGACAATATGTGGTGGGTGAGCGTAAAGACTGAAGACCTAAATAGATATATTAGCCGGGATCTCTGTTTAGGAATATTAGGAGTAACTAAAAATTGTATCAACGACAACGGGAAGCAGGTGGCAGGACAATTTAACAAGCATTTTTTTGCCCTCAACGAGAACTTGAAAACATCCTAAATCAGATTTTAAAACTATATTCTTAATGGCTAGAGAAGAATAGATGCTATCTAGGATTTTAATTTGAAAGACAGAGAGACTGTAAATTTAAAGACTTCACCAATCACTTAATGAATACTTGAACAGAATGGAAATTTTATTGAGTTGATTGGCCAGCTATTGCGTGAGGCCGTGCTCGTTATAGGCTAAGTCTGCTTTATTCCCGGCCTGTAAGTTGTCGACAAAGAAAAGAGCAGTTTAGTCGTATATGACGCGCTTAGTTTTTATTGACATTTTTGGTGTGTTTTAGCTAAGATAAAAGAGATTTAGCACTCAGAATGTTGGAGTGCTAATAATGGCAGTAATAAATATAAGGGAGGAGTTACGATGAGCAAAATCCAACCACTTGGTGACAGGGTAGTGGCCCAGGCTGTAGAGGCAAGCGACAAGACAGAGTCGGGTTTTTATCTACCGCAAGACGCCCAAGAAAAGCCACAGATGGCTAAAGTAGTTGAGGTGGGTAAAGATGTAGCCGAGGTTAAAAAAGACGACACTATTGTTTATCCAAAGTTCGGCACAACTGATGTAACAATCGATGGTAGTGAGTACATGATTATCAAAGAAGAAGATGTACTCGCGATAGTAAAAAATAAGTAGATTCAATTTAATCGAGAAGGAGATTGCATATGGCTAAACAAATGTATTATGACGACGAGGCTCGTAAGCGCGTACTCGAAGGAGCTGCAGCTCTTTACGATGCTGTAAAAGTGACCATGGGCCCAAAGGGGCGCAATGTAATAATTGAAAAAGGTTTCGGCAATCCGACCGTAACTCATGATGGTGTAACGGTAGCTAAAGGTGTAGAATTGCCAAACGAGGAAGAAGGCCAGTACGGGCAAAGTGTTGGTGCAGAACTAGTTAAGCAAGCGGCGACCAAGATGAATGATGTTGCTGGAGATGGTACTACTTCTGTCACAGTTTTGACCTACCACATACTAAATGAAGCCAACCGATTGATAGCAGCCGGACACAACCCAATGGATCTGCGCAAAGGCCTAGATGCCGCTACTGAATATGTTCTCAGTAATCTTGATGAGTTGACCGAGCAGATTGGCGACAAGAAAGAGCGCATTGCAGAAGTTGCTACTATTTCGGCCGGCTCAGAAGAAGTGGGCAACTTGATTGCCGACGTCATAGAGCAAATCGGTAAAGACGGTGTGGTGACAGTCGAAGAAGGCCAAGGGCTTGAGATGGAGTCTGAAGTAGTCGAAGGCTTCACCATGGACAAAGGCTTTGTAAGCCCGTACATGGTGACCGATACCTCGCGGATGGAGGCCGTATATGAGAAGCCAGCCATCTTGATAACAGATAAAAAGATCTCAAGTGTACAAGAAATACTGCCAGTACTAGAGAAGGCATCTAATGCCGGCAAGAAAGATCTAGTGATCATTGCCGATGAGATTGAGGGAGAGGCACTGGCTACATTGGTGCTTAATAAGCTAAAGGGTGTGTTTAACGCACTACCGATCAAGGCACCTGCTTTTGGCGATAGACGCAAAGCAATCTTAGAAGATGTAGCGGCTTTGACCGGTGCTACTGTGATATCTGAAGAGCGTGGTTATAGCTTTGATACTGCCGATCTAGATATGCTTGGTACCGCCCGTAAGATAATTGCTGATAAGGATGAGACTACTATTATCGAGGGTGGCGGCGACCCTGGTGAAGTCGAAGACCGAATGCAGCAGATTCGTGGACAGATTGAAAATGCTACTAGCGAGTTTGAAAAAGAGAATATGGAAAAGCGCCTAGCATCGCTAAACGGCAAAGTGGCTGTCATACGTGTAGGCGGAGCGACTGAGACCGAGATTGAGGAAAAGAAATTCCGCGTCGATGACGCTGTAGCGGCTACAAAAGCAGCAGCAGAAGAAGGTATCGTTGCCGGTGGAGCCGTTACATTCGTAGACCTAGCCAAGAAGATTGAGGTGGATGATCACAAAGTAGCAGATTCAGAGGCTGCCGGATGGGTGGTGCTCAAGAACGCTCTGCACCAGCCCTTCCGCCACCTAATGAGCAATGCCGGTATCAATCCAGACGAGAAGCTACCAGAGGTGCTTAAAGCTAAGAACGGACAAGGTTTTGATGTCACTAGCCCCGAGAAGATAGTCAACATGAAGACGCATGGAGTTATCGACCCTGCTAAAGTAGCACGCGAGGTTGTCCAGAACGCTTCAAGTGTAGCTGGAACCGCTATGACCATGGGTGGACTAATAGTCGAGCTACCCGAGAAAGATGAAGGCGGCGGAGCGCCAGATATGGGTGGAATGGGCGGCATGCCAGGCATGATGTAGTATCAAGAGATACTTTAGCCCGATGCTAGAAGCGCTGCACCCTAACTTTGGGTGCAGCGTTATTTTTATAGAATTTATGCTTGCAGGAGGTGTTTAATAGGTGCAAAATGGCGGCATGGAGCAACATAAAGACAGTTTCGACAGAGACGCGATAAACGGTGTTATTAGAAACAGTCTGTCGTGTTTACATTCAATATATGCGGCTAGCAGAGCCTTAAAGCATGACTATCATCTTCAGTCTCAAGCTAGCATTGATAGCGAGCGTAGGGCGCTAGCCGAAGAGTACAGTCGTGAGATTGAAATTGCTCGACGGGCTATTTTAGGCCAAATGCCACCAGCCATAATGGTTAGCGGTCCAATAGAGGTGTTCGACGGTGAGGACAATCAAGAGATGCGACATGTAGAGTCGGGCCTGTTTGAGGTAGCCGGTGTCGAAATAGGGAGGAATGGTTCGCAGCGCTTAGAGCTGTCTTTGCGCTTGCATGATGGGTCGGATGACTCTGGTGTAAGTTATCGTTGGCGCTATAAGGACGAAGAGTGGGCTTTGCCCGAGCAAGAGTATTGACAAGACCGCGTGATAAGCGCTATTAGTTTGGGTAAGAGGATATAAAGGTCGACCTCCCAAGACAATAAACTTCAATAGAATATTTATGAACAAAAAAGAGTCAGCTCCCGACATGACGCTGATTGAGACCAGTCCGCTAAAAGAGCAGGCTGCGCTCGAGCTTGGTCGTAGGGCTTTAGAGGCTGCAAAAGGAAGAGCCCAGCAGACAGAAGCTGAAGTCAATCTGCCCAAGAGCGCCTAAAAGCATTTGATGCACACAAGAGCGCATTGAGAGTTTACGGCTGGTTTTAAGTGCGGTTTGTTTTTGTGGCCAAAAACCCCAAACCGAAGCTTTAATAGGTGCGACCTTATACTCTATAATACATACATAATGCTTGATGATATTAGTTATATTAAAAGGTTTGATACAGACGACATGCTGGGTGTATTGGGGCGTCAGCAGAGTCAATTAGCTCACAATTTTGAAACAGAGCTGGACTTTAACCCAAAGCAAGTCACCGCCATTGTAGTAGCCGGAATGGGCGGATCGGCTCTTGCTGCCGACCTTGTGTCTAACTGGCTCAGCGCAAGACTGTCTATACCTTTTGTGATAGTGCGTGATTATGATCTGCCGAACTTTGTCGATGAGAATACCTTAGTGATATGTTCTAGCTATTCTGGCAACACCGAAGAGAGTTTGAGCGCTTACGAGCAAGCCGGCGAACGAAACTCTCAGCGAATAGTTATAACCCAAGGCGGTACTTTGGTAGATAGGGCTAAAGAAGACGATGTCGCAAGCTATCTTTTGCCAGGAGGTTATCAGCCCCGTATGGCGGTCTGGTATGGGGTTAAAGCGTTTGCTGATCTGCTTGAGCAGGCCGGCTGGTGTGATGGCTTGGTCGATGAGCTTGAGTCGTCAATAGAGTGGCTAGAGCAGTCTCAGGCGAACTGGAAAGCAGAGTTTATGACGGCAGATAACCAAGCCAAGCAAGTGGCAGAGAGCTGCATGGGCAAGAGTGTCTGGATCTATAGTGGGCCCAAATTGGCCGCATCAGCCTACAAGTGGAAGATAAATATCAACGAGAATTCTAAGCATGTATCAGCTTGGAATGTTTTGCCCGAATTTAATCATAATGAGTTTTTGGGCTGGACAGAGCAACCCCAGCACAAGCCTTTCACTGTCGTGCAACTGCGGTCTGGGCTGGACAATCAGCGTACACAGAAAAGATTCGATGTCACCAACCGCCTTCTTTCTGGTCGCATGCCTCATCCGATAGAGATAGAAGCAAAGGGCGAAACTCATATACAGCAAATGCTCTGGTCTTGCCTTTTGGGAGATTATGTCAGTGCTTACTTGGGAGTGCTAAATGGAGTCAATCCAACTCGAGTAGACGCTATAGAAAAGTTCAAAAAAGAGCTCTCTTAGAGCCCTAAGCTCGGCCAATAACACACAGCATTCTACCCGAATTCTCGCCATCACGACGAGCCGAGTGGAGCTCGGTGTTGGTGATAGTGTCTAAGCCCGAAACTTCTATGTTGCTTTCTTGTAAGCCGGCACTAATAAGCTGATCGTGCACTACGGACTTGTTGTCAAAAAGCCATCCGTCTTGCTTGTTTGGGCGGCTGTATTTTTGATTAAACTGACTTGCAATTTCTGAGTCAACTTCGTAGCTGTCTTCACCTGCTGCCGGCCCCACCCAGGCTGTTATATTGGTTGGATCCGCATCGAACTCTTTGATGAGTTTGGCGACTGTGGTGCCGGTGATGTTTGCAGCACTACCGCGCCACCCCGAATGTATAGCTCCATAACTGCCAGAGAATGGGTCATACAGCAAGACGGGCACGCAATCTGCAACTGTAACTCCAAGCAACCAACCGCTTTGGCCTGTTATTAGAGCGTCAGCTTCACGTCTGTTGTATTCATCTGTTACGGTGTGCACAGTATCTGAGTGAGTTTGCTCTGGGTATGCTAGCTGGCTTGGGCTAAACCCAAGTTCTTGGCATAGTCTATGTCGATTTTTGCTAGCAGTTGTTTTGTCTGCACCTTTGGCTATCATGCTTAGATAGCCGGGCTCTGTTTCATCGCGCAAGCTCATGCTGGCTATTACTTCTTGAAATGGCTCAAAAATATTTGGGGCCAGGAGCTTCATGTTGCTAGAAGTATACCACACTCATGGCTACTTGGGCGTGATGAGCTGACATATTTAGGCTTACAGCAAAAAACACTGCGTACAGAACTAGCAATTAGCATGGAAAATCCACTATCAATAACAGCTCGTTTTATCATGGCCTGCGCTCCTAGTCGAACCAAGGTTCTCATTCACAATCAACCAGCAGATAATCCTATTCCGCTAAGAAGCGGAACACGATTATCTGGCGGAGGGGGCGGGATGACGTTCGCTTACGCTCACTATTCCGTAAGTCCGTTTCTCGAAGCAAGCTTCTGCGATACTCCTTCCTTGCGCACCCATTTTGCTAACGCAAAATACGGCTTCGAATCCTGCTTTCTTCACTAGA
>CAYQCN010000016.1:0-17572 GCA_964415975.1 uncultured Candidatus Saccharibacteria bacterium
AGACTGACAGTACTGTAAATGATGAGTTCCCTAGTTGGTACGAGCCAAGCCCGGCACAAGAGGCTGAGTCGGCAATTATCGATACTGTATCTGGAAACTTAGCTACTGATTGCACGCCCGAAAGAGCGCGCGAAGAGGTTACAAGCTATGGGATACAAGCTGAAATACCACGTGATGACCCCAGCTTCGCAAGATGGAATCGACCCGTCCAAAACCTAGCAAGAGAAAGAGGTGTTGGTAGCGGCGGCAGCATACCCACAGAAGAAAGTGATGTCCATAGCTGCGACGATAGCCCACCTACAGTCTCCTTTTCCGAGACCGAACCAGTTCAAGAAATCGGTGACATAGAAATCAAACTAAAGATTGAAAGAGGCACTCATCCAGTAGATGAAACAATTGTTACCTATAACGGTGAGGACATCGAAACCTTCCAGGGTAGCGGCACGCATAGCTTCAACTTTTCTGCCTCACAAGTCGATAGCTACTCCTTCTCGGCCGAGGTTGTCGATGATGTACTATATGACAATACCGATAGCGTCACAGTAGAAGTAGAAGAATCTTCTGAAGAGGAAGATAACGACAACGGACAAGGTAACAGCTCTCACTGGATACCGCCTGGTCGTGACCAAAGCGGTAATAATAACCGCAACGCCCTACTAAGACATCTAAACACACACGTGTAACACGTTCACAACCTTACATCAGCTAAAGAGCTTTTGCGATTGCTTCTTTGATATTAGCGACCGGTGACACAAAAGGATCATCGCAACTAGGGCCGACAGCAGCCTCAAACTTCATGCGCTTCGCCTCTTTAATCCTTGCTTCCGCAAAAGATACGCTTCTGACCTCACCGCTCAGCCCAACTTCACCAAAAGTTAGATGCTTAGGGCGAAGTGCCTTCCCTTTAGCAGAAGATGCAATTGCCATAATTACAGCTAGGTCGGCTGCAGGTTCGCCGAGTTTCATTCCGCCTACTACATTTACATATACATCCTTGTCAGCTAAGTTGACTCCGCCATGCTGACTTAGTACAGCTATCAGCACATTCAACCGATTAACATCAAATCCGACACTTGTGCGCTTGGGGTAGCCAAACGGGCTGGTATTCACCAGCGCTTGCACCTCCACCATCAAAGCTCTAGTTCCCTCAATGGCAGCAAAAACAACCGATCCGCTGCCAGACTGCCTCTCCTGCAAGAAACGGGCCGATGGGTTATCCACAGCAATTAATCCTTTCTCTTGCATCTCAAATACTCCAACTTCATTAGTAGAGCCGAAGCGATTCTTCACACCTCTAAGCAGCTTAAATCCACCAAAGCGCTCTCCCTCTAGATGGAGCACAGTATCTACTAGGTGCTCGAGAACTTTCGGTCCGGCAATACTGCCGGTTTTAGTCACATGCCCCACAATCAAAACCGCAGCTCCAGAGTTCTTCGCCACCTGCTGTAATATATGGCTCGAGCTTGTAATCTGACTAACAGTACCAGGGTTGGCGCCCACTTGTTCTGTGCTAATAGTCTGGATCGAGTCAACAATTACAAAATCGTATCCGCCTGACTCCATGGTCACAGCTACGCTGTCTGCGTCTGTGCTACTGAGCAATTCTAGACCTTCAGGATTGAGCTTAAGGCGGGTGGCACGCAGCTTGACCTGCTGCAGCGACTCTTCGCCGCTCACATATAGAACCTTTTTCTTGGCAGCTATTTGAGAAGCCACCTGCAGCAACAATGTAGACTTACCTATACCAGGCTCACCCGCTACCAATGTCAAGCTGCCTGGAACTATACCTCCGCCTAACACTTGGTTGACCTCATTGACTCCAGTATCGATTCTTTCACCTGTTTGAACTGTATCTATAGAATCTAGCGTCTGAGTCGGGGATGGCTTTGTGTGGGTTTTAGATGATTTTGAATGTAACCTTATCGTTTCTTCGTTAAGTGTACTCCAGCTACCGCATTCACCGCATCTGCCACTCCATTTTGCGGTAGATGCTCCACACTCACTACATACATATACAATCTTCTGAGCCATGCTTAACAGTATAACGTACTGATGCTTTTTGCACCTAAAACCATTATAAATTACTACAAAGGCTCATAAGTACTATCGAGACTGTTTACGAGATCCGTCCTGAGTATGACTGTATCGTTAAGCTCCTCTACAGCCTTATTATGTACGGCAATAGCTGACTTGTATTCATCCACCAGCTGATTATAGCTGCTTGAAAGCTGATTTTGCCTTGGCACCAACTCATTGAAACCTTCTATATCTTCTTCTTCCAGCAGCTCTTCTAGCTCTGATTCAACTTCATCAAGTTCATCAATCTTAGATTCAATAGCCACTTCAAGACGTTCAATCTCTCTGCGAAAACCTTCAACCTCTTGCTGCAGACTTTCTATATCCTCTTTTATCGACATGAATGTCTGCTCATAATTATCATACAGATCCACTAAGCTTTGTCTATCTTCAAAATACTTACCAAAGTATTCCTCCAGCTCATCAGACAGATCACTGGATTGAGTAGGCAATATAGAGTGCAGCTCGTCCTCGCGCGCCTCTTGGCCGCCACGTTCTTCATAGCGCTCTATCAAGTCATTTATGATCGGATCGTCTATACGCGCAAAATCTTCTTCTAGTAGGGAAACTATCTCAACTCGTCTTGACTCAGGAAGTCTATCATAGGCAGCGTGAAGCATCTCATGGGCTGCAGTCACCTCCATTATTCCATCCAACTCTTGCCTATCTACTTGCAGAATAAAAATCTGTTTAGCCCGATAACAGCCAAGTATCAGTGCCTTTTCTTGGGTAGTGCAGTTTTGGTTAAACTCTTCTTTGTTATTAATCTGCGGGTCAGACATATAAAAGTAACTTTTACCCTTGTCTGACAAAAAGGCGTTTTGAGCTAGGAGTTCAATTTCAGCAGGAGGTTCATAGCTACGCAAAAACCACCAGTCACGAATCTGCTGAATGTTTTGAGCAGCCACTAGCAGAGCAACTGCCAGCACTGTTAATAGGCTCCAGCCAATTATCTTCTTCATATTTTAACTATAGCAAACTATGCGCGTCTTGCAGGTTGTTCTAATGCATGAGAAAAGTGCAACTCACCCCTTCGTGCCGTTACACGCACCACGTCACCTTTGCTAAATTCTCCACTTAATATCTTTGTAGCTAACTTGTCTTCCACTAGCTCCTCTATAGCTCGCCTTAGCGGGCGGGCTCCAAGGCTAGGCTCATAACCATTTTCAACCAAGTGATTGCGCGCGCTCTTAGTCAGGCTAATCCCGATACCTTGCTCCCCTAGTCTGTCTTTAAGTTCGGCAATACGCAATGTGAGTATACGGTCTACTTCTTCTCGAGTTAGAGCCTTAAACACTATCGTCCTGTCAATCCTATTTAGCAGTTCCGGGCGCATATAGTTGTGTAAATCTTCTTTAACTTTGGCTGATATCTCGTCATGAAAACGGTCCACATCATCTTCTCTGCTTTTAGGCCTAAAGCCAAGTACGGCTTCTTTCTGCAGTAGCTCTGCTCCAATATTGGAAGTCATAATCACTGCTGTGTTGGTGAAATCGACTCGTCTGCCCTGGGCATCAGATACGTAGCCATCTTCTAGTAGCTGCAACAACATATTAAACACATCCGGATGCGCTTTCTCTATTTCATCAAACAGTATCAATGAGTATGGCTGTTTACGAATCTTTTCCGTCAATTGACCACCTTCATCATAACCTACGTACCCAGCAGGCGCCCCTAATAGCCTTGATACGTTGTGCCTCTCCATAAACTCACTCATATCTATCTTGATAAGCGAGTCTTCGGAATGAAATAGTTCACGGGCTAAGACCTTTGCAAGCTCTGTCTTACCAACTCCACTAGGCCCCAAAAACAAGAAAGAGCCTATCGGTCGCTTACTATCAGCAATTCCTGATCGGTTTCGACGTATTGCACTAGAGACCGCTGCGATCGCCTCTTGCTGACCTACAACCGAGGCCTGCAATGTATCTTCTAGGTTTATCAGCTGTTTAACCTCTGACTTAAGCAGACGCTTTATCGGAACCCCGGTAATAGTAGATATTACCTCAGAGAGGTCTTCATGTGTCACCTCTAAGCTTTCACCGTCTTTAGCTTCAGCTGTTTCCTGTCTCTTAAGCTTAGTCTCAAGCAAGCTAATTTCGGTCTTGAGGCGAGCGGCGTGCTCGTAGTCTTCGTCTGAGGCAGCCTCATCAACCTCTTGGTGCAACTCTCTTATTTGTTTGCGTATCTCTCTCGACTCACTACCGGTAGAAGTACCTCGCAAAACACGAACTTGGGCTGCTGCCTCATCCAATAAATCGATTGCTTTATCGGGCAGAAATCGATCAGGTAAATACCTAGTAGATAGTTTTACAGCTTCGCTGATTATCTCATCGCTTAAAGTGACCCGATGATAATCTTCGTAATTACTTCGCAAGCCATGTAGTATGTGAGTAGTTTCTTCTTGCGTGGACTCAGGCACCATTATCGGCTGAAAGCGACGCTCCAATGCTGCGTCTTTTTCTATGTGCTTTCTATATTCATCGGTAGTAGTAGCGCCAATCACTTGTATCAAACCTCGAGCTAGTGACGGTTTGAGTATATTGCCGGCATCTATAGCGCCTTCTGCAGCCCCTGCGCCAACTATCAAATGCAACTCATCCACAAACATTATCACGTTGTCTACGCCTTGTAGTTCTTCAAGTATGCGCTTTAGCCTTTCCTCAAACTCGCCTCTGTACTTTGTCCCGGCTATAACACTCGATAAATCAAGTGTTATTAAACGCTTATCTAGTAAGTCTTGGGGTACATTCTCTGTCACAATTTTCTGCGCTAAACCTTCAGCTATTGCCGTTTTGCCAACCCCAGGATCGCCGATAAGAACTGGATTGTTCTTAGTCCTGCGGTTAAGTATGGTAACCATTCGCTGAATTTCACTGTCTCTGCCAATTATCGGGTCTAAACTACCTTGCTGAGCCTGTTCAGTCAGGTCGTATCCAAAATAATCTAGCGTTGGGGTTTTGCTCTTTTTGCGCTTTGTCTTCTTGGCATGCTCTTCATAATGATATTGCTGGTTGCGCAAATAGTCTTGTAGCTCTGCTTTAACTTCTTCTAAGTTAATATCCATATCTTGCAACAACAAAGTTGCCCTAGTGTTTTTTTGGCTGAGTGTTGCAAACAAAATATGCTCGGTACCGCAGACTTTTTGACCAAAATCACGAGCTATCTTCCACGAAAGAGTAAGTGTCAATTTGGCAGTTTCGTTCAATCCACGAGATGTAATTGTCTGACTGGACATCGACTGCAAAGACTTGCTAGTCAAGCTTAGTGCCGTCTTAGCCTTATCGAAGGTGACACCAGCATTGTTAAGTACTTTGGCTGCTATAGATCCTTCTTGCCGCAAGACACCAAGCAATATGTGTTCGGTGCCTATATAAGACGACCCAAGCGCACGCGCCAATTCATTAGCTTGCTGCAAGCTGTGTCTAGCGTTTTCTGTAAGATGGTCGTCAAATGCAAATTCTTCCAAAGCCTAATTCCCTCATCTATTGTAACAGTTGCAGTCGCTGTTTAATAATTATACTATAGCTGCATTAGCACTCTTGGGTCAAGAGTGCTAATGCTTTTTGGCCTGACCATTGGTTAAGATTGAGCGTCTTCCTTTTGATCATAATCAGTCTCTTCATCTGAGCCAGACTCCAGGGCTTCAAGCAATGATTCCTCCATTTTTGCCTTTGGTACATAGCTTTTATTAGGTTTTTCCTTTGCTTCTGGTTCTTGCTCCACTCCCAAATCACTGTCTACATTTTCACTTTCGGTTCGCACATCACCCGCTTCGCTCTCGATATCAATTTGCCAATCTGTAAGCTTGGATGCCAAGCGTACATTCTGGCCGCTTCTGCCGATTGCGACAGAAAGCTCTCCTTCAGGCACTATTACCTTTGCACGAGCCTGCTCTTCATCGAGGTCAATACTCGTAATCTTGGTCGGGCTAAGTGCATTCTCAATAAGCTCCTTGGGGTCTTCGCTATAAGTGATGATGTCGATTTTTTCATCACCAACCTCATTCATTACCGCCTGTACACGTGTGCCATGTCCACCTACAAATGTTCCTACTGGGTCTACACCGGGCACGTTAGTCGCAACCGCCAACTTGGTACGCACTCCAGCTTCTCTTGCTATGAGCTTAATGTATACTGCATCATCTTCCATCTCTGGAACTTCGTTGGCAAACAGTAGAGCTATAAAATCAGGGTGAGCTCTAGACAATACTAGTTGCGGTCCCCGCGGAGTGCTCTCTACATCTCGTAAATAGACCTTAAGCCTTTGAGTTGCCCTGTATCGTTCATTTTGCATCTGCTCAGACTGGGGTAATATACCTTGAGCTTTGCCTACATCTACATACACAACTCTCGGCTCAACTCTTTGGATAGTACCATTCAGCAAGGTTCCGACCTTGTCATAGTATTCGGCAAATACTACATCTCGTTCGGCTTCTCTGATCTTTTGCAAGATAACCTGCTTTGCAGTCTGGGCAGCTACACGACCAAATTCATCATATTCAACTTCTTGCTCAATATCGTCACCGACCACTGCTTCTGGCTGGACTTTACGGGCTTCCTCAAGTGTCATTTGAGTGTGCTGATTCTCGACTTCGTCTACTACCTCCTTGGTGACAAATATACGGAAACTACCGTCTTTTTCGCGCAACACAGAACGCACTTGCTGTTCACGGTCTCCATAATCTTTACGATATGCAGCAGCAATGGCCTGTTCTAGGGCATCTTGTGCTATCTCGTAAGGTATACTCTTCTCATCGGCAATCTGTCTTAATGTCGAAATAAACTGCTTTGTATCCATTTATATGCTCCTTTAATGTAAGAAAGCCGACCGCATTTGGCCGACTGTTTCTTATTACATCATAGTCTAAAGGCACTCTAGTGTCAAAATGCTACCAGATGTCTGCCCTTCTAGCAGGCGGAATATAAAGCCTATCACTAGACTTAACATCAAAGACTTCATAAAAAGCCTCTACGTTACGCAGGGAGTTATTGACCCTGTAATCGCTTGGTGGATGTTCGTCGGATATTAGAGCTCTAATTGCGGCTTCTTTGCGCACATGCTCTCGCCAAATACGAGCAAAGTTAAAGAAAAATCTCTCATCGGCACTATATCCATCGGGTGAACTTTCACCTCTACCACGCTGCTTGGCTATCTGCAAAGCTTCATAAGCAATTGCTAAGCCACCTATATCAGCAATGCTTTCACCTAATGTCAGCTGCCCATCCATCTTCTGACCATGGGCCTCATACTCATCGCCCTGCCTACTCACCACTTCCGTGCGAGCCTCGAAAGCTAACTTATCCTCATGGCTCCACCAATTTTTAAAATTACCGTGTTTATCAAATTGCGCGCCCATATCGTCAAATCCATGTGTTAACTCATGTCCAATCACTACACCAATTCCACCATAATTTATGGCATCGTCTGCCTCATAGTCAAAGAACGGTGGCTGCAGTATTCCAGCAGGAAAATTTATAGAGTTCATGCCTGGACTGAAATAAGCATTGACTGTCTGTGGTGGCATAAACCATTCATTCCTGTCGACCGGCTTGCCCAGCTTGTTTAGGTGCCGTCGAGTCTCAAACCATGCCGCTTCACAATAGTTCTCCACATAAGAATCAGGGTTAATTTCTAAGCCCCCAAATGATTGCCACTCATCTGGATAGCCAACATTTACCTCTATAGCTTCCAATTTTTCTAAAGCCGACTGCTTGGTCTCAAGCTGCATCCAATCAAGACTTTCGATGCGAGCAGCAAATGCTTGCTTCAAGTCAGCCGCAAGTATCTGCATTCGGTCTTTGGCAACTTGCGGGAAATAACGCTCTACATAAAGCTGTCCAAGTGCCTCGCCCAACCCATCGTTGAGATTAGCTAGGACTCTCTTCCAGCGAGGTTTCATGGATGGTATGCCGTTTAATTGGCTGCCGAAAAAGCTGAAGTTCTTCTCTGCCAAATCATCACTACCAAACCTTGAAAGGGTAGTTATTAATCGCCATTTTAGATAGTCACGCAAAATTTCTATATTTTTGCCATTAAATACTTCTTCAACATTACGCAAAAAAGCGGGCTGGTCAGCGCTCATATTTTCTGGTGGTTCAATATCTAACTGTGCAAAATAACTATCCCAGTTAAGGCTAGGAATTAACTGCGAGAAATGACCATAGCTCATTTTGTTGTAGTTAAGCTCTACATTGCGCAGCTTTGCGGGCGACAATGAATACTTGGCGAGTTCATGCTCTACATTATAAATCTCTTCAGCGCGAGACTTATCTATGTTGGCACCCACAGCCTCAAACATTGCGGCCATATGCGAAATCAAACCTTGCCTGAGCTCTCTCATATTATCTGAATCGTCTAAATAGTAGTCCCTGGTAGGCAATGACAGTCCGGACTGCTGAAATCTAAGCAGATAATTAGTGCTGTCTTCTTCGTCCTGGTCGACATATAGCGAAAAAAACGAATCCACACCTATAGCATGCATACTAGCTAAAAGCTCCGGCAAGGCAGATATATTACTTTTGTCTATTTCGTTCATCCAAGACTTGATATGAGCTATAGCAGTTTTCTCTGACTTGTCTTGAGATAAGCCAGCTATATAAAAATCTCTAACTTTCTGCTCAATACTTCCCGATTTGATATCTGAATTGCTACTTAGTCCTTGGAGTATGTCATACAGATTGTCAAGAGTGCTTTCGTGCAATTGCATAAAATTACCCCAACGACCTTCTTCGTCAGGTATTGAGGTATTAGACAACCATTTATCATTTACAAACTTATAAAAATCATCCTGTGGACGTAGCTCTGGATTGACTACTTCTGAGAAATCATGCATTGAAATTTTGTTTTTGTACATTTTGATACTCTAACAAATCAGAGGCAATAAAAAAACCGCAACTAGCTAGTTACATTTGTTATAAATACTACATTATCTTGATGCAACTTACCTGTTATTGCGACAACGTCTATCACCCAATCATCTTGCCAGTTATTAGTGCTAACCCAATCTTGTGCGCCAAGTTTTAATTTGTGCAACTTCGACCGGGTTATATAGTTTTCAGCCAAGCCAAATGAGCGGCTACTACGATATTTTACCTCGACAAAGTGCAAAGCCTTGTTGTCTCTTGCAATTATGTCGAGCTCATACCATTTGGTTTTATAGTTGCGCTCAACAACTTTAAAGCCTGCATTTTTCAAGTACTCTACCGCTATATCTTCAGCCGCTTCCCCATCGGACTTAATACTATTCATTTTCTACTCCAACTATATATCGAACAATCGGCTTAAAGCTTTTACGATGATGAGATGTGACACCGTATTTTGCTATGGCAGACTGGTGTTCCTTGGTGCCATAGCCGACGTGTCTAACAAACCCATAGCCAGGGTAGCAACTATCTAAATAACCCATATAACTGTCTCTGAGCTGCTTAGCTACGATCGAAGCCGCTCCTATCAAAGGGTACTTTTGATCTCCTTTTGAATGCAGATTTACGTATCTTTTTTTTATATAGTTGACATTTCCATCCAGAAATATCGGACCGTCTTTGCCCAAGCTAGACAATGCCGACTCGATTGCATTTGCAGTAGCTTTACTCAATCCAACTGCATCAATCTCTTCTGGACCCGACCAGCCAATACCGACCGGCACACTAGACACAATATATTTGTGAAGCCTATCTCTACTTATCTTACTGAGTTTTTTAGAGTCAGTTACGCTTTCTCGCAAATCAGAGTCTCGGCCATATGCCGCCACAGCAACTAATGGCCCGGCCCAGGGTCCACGCCCAACTTCATCAATTCCTATGTACGGCTTCATCTCTGCGCACTACTAAGCTCAGTGCCAAAAGCATTATTTGTTGTCTTGTGTATTTTCTGCAGTGGCTTGCTGTTCTTCTTCAGTCTGACTTTCATCTACCTCAACAGCAGAACGATCTAAACCTACCTCTTTTAGACGTGCCGACTTACCTTGACGCTGCCTTAAGTAGGTTAAGTAATTGCGACGAACTTTAGAGCGTCGCAGCACTTCCACTTTCTCGATATTAGGTGCGTGCAACTTAAATGTCTTCTCAACCCCCACTCCACTAGATATACGTCGCACTGTTATAGAGGCGTGTAGAGAGTTCATTTGTCTTGTGCGGATTACAACACCTTCAAAAGCCTGCGCTCTCTCCTTGCTACCTTCAGTAATACGCTGGTACACACGAACAGTGTCACCTGAGCGAACAGCTGCTACTTGTGTCTTTTTTTGAGTTTGTTCGAATTGTTTTACAACTTCCATAACTTAAATACTCTATCATGGTGCATATGTCGCATCAACCCCATAAGCTGAGCATGCTCAAGCTGGATCTGAACGGGGCTCTTCGCGCAACCTACAATCCTCTAGCAACAGTCTGCATGCAGCACGAATCACATACGCCCGCCTAGCCACATAATCTTCTTCGCAATCGCCGCTGATTTGAGAAATTTCATCTTGAATATTCATATCATCAAGTCTACTCTCAATGGTATCACCACTCGAAAGCTCTATATCGTCTATCTCAATCAAATCCGTTACAGTGCTATTTAGTACAAATGCCATATGGCGCAAATCCTCAACCTGAACGTAGGCTCTTCCAGCCAACTGCCTCACTTCATGGTCGTTTAGGTAGGTACCGTCAAGTATACCCCTCGGCACTCCCGCATCATCACAAACTAAGAGTTCATCGATAGTTTCAATCAATTTCTGGCATCTCTGAGGCAGATAAGCGCCGTTGTCTTCATAGAGATAATCAACTACTGAATTATAGCTTAAACCTTCGTTCTCGGTCTCTCTATGAAGATACTCCATGCATTTCACCTCATGACAATATATTATTATTATACAACAGTTTGCACATATGGAACATATAACAGTAGTACTAGACAACATCCGAAGCGCATATAATGTAGGGGCTATCATGAGGAGCTGCGCAGCTTTTGGCACCAAGAACCTTATAGCTATCGGTGTAACACCCTACCCCAAGCAACCCGAAGACCAGCGCTTGCCGCACGTCGCACGAAACGCAGACAAAGCCATAAGTAAAAGCGCACTGGGAACGCAAAAATTAATAAGTGTCACTTACTTTGCGACTACAAATAATTATTTACGTTCATTGGACGGCCCGTTATATGCCCTAGAACAGACAAAGGCCGCTCAGCCCATACAAGACTTTAAACCCTCACTTCCCTGTTCGATAGTTTTAGGCAATGAAGTAGAAGGAGTTAGCCCTGAACTACTAGATGCATCCGATGAACACATCATCATACCTCACTTAAGTGTCAAAAACTCTCTCAACGTCTCAGTCGCTGCCGGAGTTGCTTTAAGCTGGATGCACAACAACACTTAAAGCAGCTAACATTATCAAAGCCAGTAAAGCCTGCTCCCATACAACGGAAGATGACACCTCACCACGGTCATAAACGTGCTCATATATCAAAAATCCAGCTAAAGCGCCGAAAGCTACTCCAGCCAATATAAAAGCACCTACATACGGCAGATACAAAATACCGTACATAGCCAGTATGGGTGCAGCTACTGCAAGCAGCCAGCCAAATCTCTCTATCATGCAATTACCCCATAACTTAACTGTATTAATATCAAGACTAGACTAAACAAAGCCACTGCCTGCAAAGCTGGTCTTGGGTGTACGTGACTATCCCACATCAGATGATGACGACGTATCATCACATGCTGCCCTAGATAGACCATTCCCAGTAATAGAGCTACTATACTCGTCACCTGCATACTAAGCGGCATGGTACCTACAAAACTTAGAGTCTGAACTGGAGAGTATGGCTCAGCTGCCGGCAACACCATCTGCCCGTCTTGTGCCTCCTGTTGAGACGTAGGCTCAAGTGCTATCGCTTCACTAGCAGGCGCACCATACATAGCAACAACTATTGTTGTCTGACGGCCATCCAGTCGCCCCGTAGCAATACCAAGCCCGACATCTCGATAGTCATCACGCAGTAAATTGTCGCGATGGTCGGGGCTGTTCATCCATCCCTGAACGACACCGCTACTAGTCTGAAAGTTTTTAGCCAAGTTTTCACCTGCAAACTCATACTCATATCCAGCGTCATTGATAAAACTCCAGGGAGTAGTACCATCTGGCGCATAGTGATCCCAGTAATTCTCATCCAGCATGTGCTGAGCCTTGTTTTGAGCCGCCTCGCTTAACGACTCATCCTCAAGCAATACTCCGGCTCCGTTGTCTAACCTCTGCTCATTGGTCTCCTCGATTAAATCTGTACGATTAACTCCACCACCCAAACCCAACACATTGCCTCGTTGACCGTCTATATAAATAGTCACCTGAAATACCAGCATAAACACCAATATCAACGCCAGTGCCGGTTTACGTATCAAAAAGGGGTGAAATGAATTGTATAGACTTGGCCAAAAAGTGTGTTGTATATATTTAAAATGTTTCATTTTTGCTTGTGCTTACAATGCTATTGTAGCAGATACAATCTCTCAAAATAACTTTTAAAAAACACAAGCAGCGTGAAGCTGCCTGTGTTTTTGCCGACTCTTAAGCTAGAAAAACAGCTATTCTATGTTGTCAAGGTCTTCTAGGTCTTCTAGGTCTTCAGGTGTTGGCTGCTGTTGTTGGAACTGTTCCTGCAAAGCCTCTTCATCCAAAGACCCGTCATCTTCTAGCGGCAATCCGGCTACTTGAGGGTCCTCTAGCGTCTCGATGATGTTGTCGGCCTTTTGGCTAGCATCCTGTGCTTCCATGAAAGCCCATGCACTCATTCCCAGCGCCGCAAGAGCAATTATAACTCCCACTATTCCTAATACTTTTGCATCCATTATATTCTCCTTTATTAGTTATTCTTATTAACTGCATACATTTAGGCACTATAGTTTCTAAGCCGGCCCTATGTCAAACCACAAACGGTTTGACAACTGCACACTGGAATGACTAATTCCACATATCCTCATCAAAGTCGTCCATCCACTCGCCTTCCATATCATCCTCTTGGTCAAATAATTCTCGCTCTTCTTCTGTCGTAGATTCATTGTTCCAACGATCATCCTGTTCGCCGCTCCATTCATCCTCCCAGTCGCTATCTCTATCTTCGAGCGACTCAGGTAGTCCGCGATTTTGTTGCGAGTTGCCATCAATAGCATCTCTTTCTTTCTGTAGAGGAAACAACATATAGGCTAAGGCCAGCACCACTACCAACCCCAGGAGTCCATAACGCCGAGCAAGACTTAGGCCGCCTGCTACACGCTTGTTTAGATAGTCGTTTCCATATAGCAATACCGCACCCCAAAGTAGCAGGGCGCTAAACAGCCCTATAGACAGCCCTCTTACCGCATCAGATGGATCAGCCCCTTCAAGTCCGATGCCACCGATCAAAGTAGCGATGCCGCCAACAAAAGCCACGGTTGCGCCCAATGCCGAGAGAGATACCAAGACTATAAATATTGCCAGGAAAGCCTTGCGCCACTTATGCTGCTTGACTGCAGGCGATGAAGACTCTGTAGTGTAGCACCTACTGCCAAGCACCCAAGCAAATACAGCCAGCACTAAGGCTGAAGATATCTGTATTAGTGAGTTGTTGTAAACCGTCTCCGCCCTCCAGAAACTCTGTTCATATGAACCTATAGAATTAACTATTCCCGTAAAGAAAGATACGGCTATGCCGAGTAATATTCCAGTGATTATCAGGTACAACAAATACTCTATGAGATATGTCTTGTGTTTTAATTCGTTAGTGGCTGGTCTGGCCATAGTAGCGCCAGATGCTGAAGATGAACTCATATCAGTCGAGCTGCCTGGAGCTGTTTGCGGAGCGCCACCCGAAAAGACTGGACTAGAAGCTTGGTTGCTCGGCGGAGTTTGGGCGCTTGTCGTATTACCGCCTGGCTGATTAGGCTCAAAAACTTGGTCGGCACCAGCCGGTTTAGTTGTTACGCTGTCATCATGCACAGATTTATTCTGCCCATTCATATTCACATCGCTCGAGCCGACATCGGCCTTGCCAGCACTGGGACCAAAAGATGCCTGTCCGACCATGGGAGCCTGCACCTTGCCTTCAGTCTCTGGCTTAGAATGATCATTTTGTTGTGACGATGGCTGATATGCATTCTGTGTATTGTCTTGCTCGGGCTTGGGGTCGTTTTGCAGTGGTTGTACCACTCTATTGTTTTTGTTGCCTTCCATGCAGTCTCTCCATGTTTAATTTATTGCGTTAATTACATCAAACATGACCACTTTCAGTCAAATCGATTAGCTAAGTATCTGTCACTTGAATATTACAAACAACCGTCCATGGTTGTCTTTGTCTTTATCTAAACGATGGTAACGACTCTTGATAGATTTTTGGTTGAGAAATTGCAAAACCCGCTTTTTGAGCTGGCCGCTGCCTTTGCCATGTATGATCTCTACTCGTTTAGCGCCTATCTCTTCAGCTTCATCAATTATAGAGTTTAGCGCCTGGTCTATAGACTGCTTGTCGTTATATATATCGTGCAAATCAAGTGTCAGCTTGCGATTAGACATTCGTCAGTCCTTATGTGTCAGATTAACAGCCTACATCGCGCCGGTTAAAGCCAACCACCGACATCAATAGCCCCAAAACAGAAACCGCCGACAATAGCAAAATGTTGCCTAAGCTGACATCTCCAGCTACAACCCCCGGCCCATCATAATAGTAAAGCAAAGAAGCATACCGCATAGATTCTATCGCCTCCACCATTACCGCTAGCGTATTGCCAAAATAGCTAATCGTGAAAAAGGCAGCCATCACCCCAACAGCTAGGCCACGCTTGCCGCCCCAGGCAGTGATAGCTAGTGCCAGCAAGCCAAAACTAAACGCCAGGCTGGCTGCAATCACAGAAGCCCACCAAGCATCTACCAGGCTGACGTCAAAGTCTACTAGAAGGGTCGACAATGCCACGCCCATCCAGGTCGCAGCAGCTGCCAACAAAAGGATAGTCGCTAAAGCCGCTATTTTCTCAATTATTATTCTTGTCCTTGAAGTTGGGGTCGCAAGTATCAACTCTATCGTGCCGGTCTCTTCTTCTCTAGCGATCGCCGAAGCGCCAAAACCTATTGCCAATATAGACAACCCGAGCGGCAACATCAGGCTGTAAAGTTCGGCACCCAAAAAACCGGCCGGAGACGTTATATCATTGATTTCTCCTACCAAAGCCTGGAATATATCCGGCATATCATCTGCTAGCGCTTCAAATCCTTCTATATCATCTATCGATGGGTACAAAAGCCCGATAAACAGAGCAAAAGCAAATAGACCCAGACTCCAAAATACGATAGCCTTACGCCTCTCATGTAGAGTTTTAATATAGATTGAGCTGAACATTAGCCCAGACCCTCATCGTAATAATGCATAAATACATCTTCTAGGCTGGTTTCAAGCTCAGTAAAGTCCAATAATTCATAATCAGAGAGCGCGCTGAGCAAAGCCTGAGGGGATCCGGTCACCGCTAGATTAATCCTGTCTTTATATAGACTGTCGGGCTCTGCTTCAGATACTCCTTCAGCTTGTCGTAGCCTATCTAAAGGAGATTTGTCCTTGAACCTCACCTGGTATCTACGCAAATTAAGCGACTCAATTTTATTTATATCTTCAACCGCCACCAGTCTACCCTTGCGGATAAAGGCCGCCCTATCACACAATCTCTGCACTTCATGCAAATTATGCGAAGATAAAAACACCGAACGTCCATCTTGCCTAGTCTCATCGACTATATTATAAAATTCCCTCTGCATGAGAGGATCCAGACCGCTAGTCGGCTCATCTAGAACTACTAGGTCGGGCTTGTGCATGAAAGCCTGTATTATTCCAATTTTCTGCCGATTGCCTTTTGATAGCTCTCTTATTGGCCGGTCTAGCTGCGCCTCAAGCGACTCAGCCATTTGGGTCACATACTCCCAGTCTGTCTTGCGACCAAGTGAGGTCATATATTTCATGAGCTGCATGCCGCTCATATCCGGATAAAGCGCGATATCGCCCGACAAATATCCTAGCCTTTGCTTGATAGACAGACTATCTTTTGCAGTGTTGAAACCAAAGATTTCGATATTGCCTTTACTGGGACGAATAAAATCCAATATGAGCCTAATCGTCGTCGTTTTACCGGCTCCATTTGGGCCTAAGAAGCCTAGCACCTCACCTTTGCCTAGGGTTGTAGATATATTCTCGACACCTACGTCGCTACCATAATACTTACTGACACTATCTATTTTTAGCAGGTCGCTCATAGTTATATATTACAACAACAATGCTGACAAAGATTCAAATCCATAAAATAGTGGACAAAAATGAAGCCCATGCAGCTGCCCAATGTTGATAGCGTAATTTGCGTTGGCACAATGTAGCAATAACTCCGACTTTATAAACACTCTAGACTTTGGCTCCTATATATATTTGATATGCGTAAGCAAGCTCGCATCCGTTGTTGTCAAGTCGCCAAACTCTAATTCGAGCCTAGGGTAGTTAATTGCTTTAATAGTTTAAGTTTCGTCTTTAGCAAAGTCGCAACAAACAAAAATCACAAATTACTTGCTAATATCTACTTTTTGTTTTATAGTATAGTTTACATTGCACTGTTTATTGCAGTGTTGATTTAAGAGTTGTTGAGGAGATTGTAGTGGATAGTGCAGACAAAAAACTGCTAGTAGTTCATGAAGCAATGATGGCACTTTCGTTTTTGTTGGCTTCGGCCGGCTCTATGCTAAATGCGCCGATCTATGCGGCGCTTGGCATCATGCTAGCTGGCAGTGTAATGCTTGATGGAGCTTTACGTGAAATACGATTAACTCAACTTGAGAAAAAAAGAAACCAGCTACAAACAGTAACGTCAATAACGCCTCCAACTCTTCAGCAGCCCATAGCCGCTACAGTCACACAGCCCGAAGAATTTCCAGAAGCCCCACGCACTCTGCTGTGGGACTAGGAATTGAAGTTTAATATATTGTGGTCATTATTTTGCTAGGTCTGCAATAAATACTGAGCAGCTAAGGCATCAATGATTCAGGCAAAGAGTCATAACAAGTATTAGCCTCTGCATCAGCAAAACAGTTGTCATCAGGATCAAATACCACAGTTTGCTCTACATCTGGAAATTGGCTCAGGGTCTGTGTTATTTGCGATAGAGCTGTTATATCTGCATCGCCTTCACCATAATTTACAGTCTCACGACATAGCTGGATTAAAAACGTGCCATCTTCACCGTCTATCTTAAAGTCTTCGCCATCACATACCGACTCACTGCCCTCAGCCATCGCAAGCTCGGTATAAAGCCCAGAACCAAGCTCTTCTTCACTTGGCCCATCAATCATCTCTTCAATACTAAATGCAATCAGATCAGTCCTATCGGTTGTGCGTTCAGCCTCTCTGAGAGCTACAGGATCCTGCGTTGTAACCGCTTCATCGCCAAAGCTGACGTTAATGGCCACCATATTGTCACCACCCCCCTGCAAAGCTTCATCCGGTAAAGAAGTAT
>CAYQCN010000017.1:0-91 GCA_964415975.1 uncultured Candidatus Saccharibacteria bacterium
CTTGCTCCGAGAAAGCTTGAAGATTATATTCCGAATACTCCTGCCCGGGGCGCCATAGAAAAAGTCTCGCCAAAGGCGGGGCTTTTTCTAT
>CAYQCN010000017.1:191-16442 GCA_964415975.1 uncultured Candidatus Saccharibacteria bacterium
CTTGCTCCGAGAAAGCTTGAAGATTATATTCCGAATACTCCTGCCCGGGGCGCCAGAAGTTCATTAGACACCGTTAGGTGTCTGATTAATTTTTTGGTACTGCGAAGCAGTTGGAGTCGAACTGTCGTCGCGCTAGCGACAGGGGGCGAAGACGAGGAAGAGCGCAGAAGCTATCTCATAGCTTCGAGCACTGGACGAGGCGCATTGCAGATACGCCTGCTCGGTTTTTTGTATTTTAAACGCATAAGCTTGAGCTGCAGGTCTTGACTGGTGTTTGTTCTACCACCAAATAGGAATAACCTATATACTGCAATTATGGCAGAAATGTTTCCAGGCCAACATTCTGAAGAAGAAGTTGAATTTGTTTTTCGTCAGCACCCCGTAGTGATGCGAAAAGCTTTAATTTTAAGCTTAGGATTATTTACGGTAGCAGTAGCGCCTATAGCTTTCTGGCCTCATCAGTCATGGGCTTGGTGGTCGGTTTTGGTGGGCTTTGTTGTGGCTTTGTTAATATTTGGGTATCGCATGCTTAGCTGGTATTTTAGCGTATTTATAATTACAAACGAGCGCTTTATACAGATAAAACAGAGAGGTTTTTTCGATAAGCAAGTACAAGATATTGCTCACTCGAGAATTCAGAGTGTTAATTATCAAGTTAAGGGTATGCAGGAAACAATGTTTAAATTTGGTACAATAACTATACAGACTTTTGTAGGTGACATAAAACTACGCTGCATACACCATCCAGAAGAGGTGCAGCAGCATCTAAACCAAATTATTAGAAAGGTTACCCCAGAGGACCCTAAAGACCTAGTCGAGGAAGGTGGAATATGAATAAGCAATTAAAGGACATGAAGCAAAAGTTCAGCAAGGACAAGAATAGAGCTGAAGACAAAAGTGCTTTGTCAGATAGACCAGAAAGCGAAAGCAAATCCAGCCATGATTCTGGCATAGACGCGGAGAGAGAAGAGGTATTAAGTGCTGGCAGAAGTTTTGTCAGGCCTTTAACCGTAAGTCCGCAGAAGACGCTCAAAATAACTGCCTATATAGTGTTGGCACTACTAATAACTACTTTCTTAGTCTTTACGGTCTTAATTTATCGCTTTCAAAGTGACAGTGACGCTGTGTATCGGGCGTCACAAATTATACCCTTTCCAGCTGCAAGAGTGGATGGCTCATTTATAAGGTATGATGAATACCTATTTGAGCTACAGGCACTTAAGCAATACGCGCAGAACCCGATTGGCGGCGGTGAAGATATAGACTTTGATAGCGAAGAAGGGCAAGAGCAGCTGAGTGAGCTACAAATTTTGTCCCTGGCTCAGGCAAGAGATAAATTGATTGTACGCCAAATCGCTGATGAACGAGGTGTAGATGTGTCCGATGATAGGCTAGAAGAGCTTATCTCAGAGTTTGCAGATGAAATGGGCGGTGAGGATCAGCTCAAAGATGCACTTGAAGAGCATTACGATTGGCGCATGAGAGATTTTGAGTCAGAAGTGGCAATGCAACTTTTACAGGAAGCAATAGTCCGAGATAAGGCGGAGTCGGTATTGTCAGAGGTAGAGGCGGGCGAAAAGAGTTTTGCTGATTTGGCTGTCGAGTATTCGAGAGATGGAAGTGCTGCAGATGGCGGTGACCTTGGCTTTATAAAAGAGGGGTCAGAGTTTGTAGAAGAGTTTGAGGTTGCCGCTCTTAACTTAGAAGAGGGTGAAATTAGCGATATAGTAGAGACTCAATTTGGGTTTCATATTCTTAAGGCAACCGAAGTCGATGAGGATGAAGGTGTGAGAACTTCTCACATACTAATCGACCCATCTTATCTACAAGAAATAGTCGATGAGCGACTAGACGATGTTGAGCAGACTAGCTATATAGGCGTCTCATTTAATAGAGATGAACCAGATATCGATGCAGTTGAAGTTGATGTAGATTAATAGATGTTACTAAGCCTGTGCAGTCCTAGCTGGTGCATTAAAACAAGTGTGGAGCCGCCGACCGGATTTGAACCGGTGACCTACACTTTACGAGAGTGTCGCTCTGCCGGCTGAGCTACGGCGGCATTATTGCAGTGTCTAATATATAGTGTCCAGGCATCTATAATCAGTTGCACTATATCTTCTAAAACTGCTACTATAAACTAGCTTAACATAATTGTATTTTGAGGACCCGTGGTGTAGCACGGTTAACACGCCTCCCTGTCACGGAGGAGATCGCCGGTTCAAATCCGGTCGGGTCCGCCATGAAAAGAGTGCCACCATAGTGTGGCGCTTTTTTCATGATGAGCTTTGCTCAGATTTGAACCGGCAAGCCCGAAGGGCGCCGGTCTAAGCAAGCTCAACGCACAGATGCTTGCATCGAGCATTGAGCGCAGCGGAATAGCGAAGCGTTTAATTCCGCCTTTCCTTTTAAAAGACAAAGAGTCACTGTTGGCCTTTTAAAAAGAAATGAGTTTATATAATTTTATAAATCTTTTATAGCAGATTACTTCCATAACCTTGCCCAAGGTGTTAGATTATTTGTGTTGTATAATGCTGATATGAATATTAGAGCAGCATTGGTGGAGCGTCCTTGGGCGGCTATCAAGAGTCAACGTATTCTAAGAGATAGGTTTTTGCGCTGGTTTTTGCTGGCTGCAACTTTAACGTGTGTTTTGGTGTGGGTTTTGCTACTGGTAGAGTTGAGGCCGGCAGATTTTGCAGTACCTATTGCTTACACGTCTGGATCTGAATTTAGTCGGGGCCCATGGTACGCCGTTTATAGCTATGGAGTGTACAGCCTGATAGTCACAGCTGGTAATTCTGTATTGGCTGGGTATAGCTTTGATAAAAGTCGTGTAGCCAGCTTTTTGTTGGTGATGAGCGCAATAATACTAAACCTTTTTACGATAGTTATAACCTATACATTGCTTGCGTTGCAGCAGTAATATGTAGGTGCAGTTGTGGTATAAAAAAATAATATTATGACTATACTGTTGAATATATGATTACATTAATCTTGGCATTTCTTTTGGCATTTAGCGTAACCGTGCTTACAGTGCCTTTTGTCCGTCTATTGTCTGAGCGTTTAGGAGCTATTGATATCCCAAACAGTCGTAAAATCCATGCTCGTCCATTACCTAGGCTGGGCGGTGTATCAATCTTTATCGGTTTTTTGTTGCCATTTATCGTCTTGATGCCTCCTGAAAGGCCTTTTATAGCCTTTGCGACAGGGCTGAGTTTGATATTTGTAGTCGGATTAGTTGATGATATACGTGGCCTCGGGCCGATAGTGAAGCTTGTATGGCAGGTGATTGCAGCCGGTGTTGTTTTGGCCGGGGGCATAGGAATCATATCGATGACCGATCCCATAAGCGGAAATGTTATTGCCTTTGATCAATTGCGTATACCTATGGAAATACTGGGTTTTGAGTTTAACATTATACCGCTGGCAAACCTTATTAGTGTTGTCTGGATTGTAGCGCTACTAAACACTGTTAACTTTCTAGACGGCATGGACGGCTTAGCTTCAGGTATCGTTACAATTACGGCCACAATCATCGCGCTGATAGCTATTTTTGCGTTAGCGCCAACAGTTGAGGAGATTGAGGTAGCCATAATAGCCATTTTATTAGCTGGTGCTTGTGTTGGTTTTCTGGTCTTTAATTGGCATCCATCCTCAATAATTATGGGCGATAGCGGATCTTATGCTATAGGTTTTATTTTGGCTGTAATTGCTATTTACGGCGGCGCAAAGACAGGAGTAGGTATACTTGTTCTTGGTGTGGCACTAGTTGATACTGCATGGGCTGTAATGCGAAGAATATATAACAGAAAGTCAATCTTTGCGCCAGATAGGGGTCATATTCACCATCAGTTATTGGACTCTGGGCTTACTCAAGTACAGGTTGTACTGCACCTTTATACAGTGGCAGTGACTATTGGTGTAGCGGCAATAGTAGGTGGTTTTTGGGCGGCTATAGTAGCTTTAGTTTTGTGCTTGATGGCGACAGCGTTAAGAGTCCAGATTAGGCAAAAAAAATTGCAGAGATGAAAATGTTTGTCTTGGCTGGGGTGAGTATGTATAATAAAAAGTCGAGTTACTCAAACTAAAAAGGAGTTGTTAAGTGGAAGAAGTGCTGCAGGTCCAGACGCGACAGGAGAGAAAAAAAGCCCTTAAGCATTTGCGAGATCAGGGCTTAGTGCCTGGTGTGGTCTATGGGCAGGGAGACGATGCCCAAATTGTTTCGGCCCCAAATCGTGAGCTTGAAAGAGTCTATATGTCGGCAGGCTCAAACCGTCTAGTTGAAGTCAAGGTTGATGATGACGAAGTCTTTAGTACTTTGTTTGTTGAAGTCCAGTCCGATCCACTTACAGGCGATATCCGTCACTTCGATCTTTACAAGGTTAAGATGGACGAAGAGATTGAGGCCGAAATACCAGTCCAGCTTGAAGGCGAAGCTCCTGCCACTTACAACCTGGATGGGGTCTTAATGCAGAACCTTGAGTCGATAGAGGTAAGAGCACTTCCAAACAAGCTACCAGAGATGTTTACTATTGACCTCGAACCTTTAGAAGAGATAAACGCTTCTGTGCACGTGAGTGATCTAGATGTGCCCGAAGGTGTAGAGGTGTTGGTAGACGAAGAAGAGCTGATATTAAAGATAGACCCGCCACGCTCTGAAGAAGAGCTAGAGGAGCTAGAAGAAGACATCGATGAAGACGCAGAGTCAGCAGTAGAGTCTGAGCATGGCGAGGATGACGAAGAAGAGGATGGGTCTGAACGTAGTGGCGAAGAAGGCGAAGTTTAGGCTTTGACTCGATTACGCTTTTATTAAATGCTTATTAAGGCTTAGTTTTGCACTCCATCAAGCCCTATTCGCAGTCTTTTATTCGATGCAAAAGCACACAATATGCAAGCTTACCGTTTTTAGGTATGGGCAACTGTTAGAGAGCGATTTATAGCAAAGTTAATATATAAAATTGCAGTTGATTTATTTGTTTGAATATATTGATGAGCTAAAAGCCGCCATCATAAATTTAACTTACTTAGTTGTTTATGATGCTCAATATGAGTCAGCCAATTGATGTCGAGTTGGTAGCTATATATTTTGCAATTCATGGCGAAGCTGTTCAATGCTAGAGAAATCCGAACGTTGAGACAGATATCTCATAAAACTAGCCATGTCATAGCGTTTTAAAGTTGCAAGAGCAGATTCTGTTATGTCATTCGTGCTGATCAAAGTCTGGCCGCGCCCCATAAGTGCGTGTTCTATGGTGGCTACTAAGGCTTCGGCTTCATCTATATGCTCATCAAGCCCGCCGCAAGCCTGCCATAGGCTGTTTATTAGTTTAGTTCGCCTGTAAGGCTGGATCTGATTGTTTTGATCGGTAATCTGTAAAAACTTCATATCGGGAATTTCATAGGTAGTAAACGGCGCCTCACAGTTTTTGCAACGTCTGCGACGCCAGATATGTGCCTGCTCTTTGCTCTGCCGAGAGTTATATACTTCTGTTTTGGTGTACTGGCAAAAAGGACATTTCATAACTCGTTATTAGCCTATATTTAAAAGGCAATAAACTCCTTGCGACAGGAGTTTATTGCTTATGTGTGAAAAACAACAAATTCACATCACACTCTTGATCGGTACAGTTTGTTCGTACCATGACTATATATTGTCATGTCGCAGTTAAAAACACAAGTGGAAACTTGTGGAAAAGTAGAAAAATCATATATTAACCTCTGTTAAAAATTAGAAATTTAAATTTATATTCATGCCAATTTAGAGAAAACTTTCCTTAAAAACAAAAAACCCCTGCTTAATAAGCAGGGGTTTTTATTCTTACACTAATCTTACTCGACATTGTCGAGAATGTTTGTCTCAGGTAACCTTGGATATTTAGGCTTTCTTCCTGGACGGCGTCGTATTCTTTGCTTTGGCTGAGGCACCTCGTAAGGTACGTGCTCAAAAAACAGAGGATATGACGCTAATTTGCGCTGGGTCTTCATAGACAGTGCACCTCACTTTTATAATGCACAATTATTAAATATATATTATTAAATATAATAAGTCAATAGCATTGTCAATGTTTGTGGGTATTTTTAAAATGTTCGGTTTTTAAATTTTTTGGTGGGTATTTTAAATAGTTAATAAAAGGCAAACAGTAACTTTTTTGAGTTTGTTATAATACTATTAGTCGAAATGATGATAATAGATTATAGGCTACAGCTTTAAAATATATTTTATTTTGACCCAGGATCCGTAGCTCAGTTGGCTAGAGCGCCACATTGACGTTGTGGAGGTCGGAGGTTCGAGCCCTCCCGGATCCACCAGCATGCATTTGATTAAGAGACAGCAATTACAATTAACTATGATAAGTGATTGCAACAGAGACTAACTTAAGCAGTTGTTTAGCAAGTAAGATTTTAATTTTAGGTAGAGTAATATGGTTGAAGAATCTATACAAGGTCTGGTTGCTGAGGAAAAACAGAGACAGCTAGATACTGTGAATTTGGTTGCTTCAGAAAACTACCCGTCAGAGTCGGTGTTGAGGTTGTTGGGTTCAGGGCTTACGTCTAAATACGCTGAAGGCTACCCGGGGGCTAGGTACTATAATGGCAATCAAGTTATAGACAAGATAGAAGAGCTTGGTCGCAAACGAGCTTTGGAGTTATTTGAGCTCGATGCTAGGCAGTGGGCTGTTAATATGCAGCCGCTTTCTGGAGCCCCAGCCAACCTTGCTGTCTATTTAGCTGTACTAGGCATGAAGAATGATAGCTCTATTATGGCGATGTCTTTGGGCGATGGTGGGCATTTGTCTCATGGCTTTATAGCTTCACTTACTGGCAAGTTGTGGCGACAGGTTCCGTTTGGGCTTAACTTAGATACTGAGCAGCTCGATTTTGAGGAGATAGCTAGTATTGCCCAAAAAACCCGACCAGATATTATAGTAGCGGGTTTTACCGCTTATCCTCGCCAAGTCGACTTCCGCCGCTTCAAAGAGATTGCCGATATGTGTGGCGCTCATCTGCATGCAGATATAGCTCACATTGGTGGTCTTATCGCTGGCGGGCAGCACCCGTCACCTTTTGCGTACGCAGACACTGTAATGGCCACCACTCACAAAACGCTTCGCGGCCCTCGTTCGGCTATCGTTTGGTCGCGTAGAGATGAAAGAGATTTGCCTAGATCTATAGATAGGGCAGTATTTCCAGGGATACAAGGAGGCCCTCATTTTAATCAAATAGCTGCTGCAGTGCAGGCGCTAGAGGAGGCTTCAAGTAAAGAGTTTCAAACTTATGCCGAGCAAGTAGTCAAGAATGCGACTGTCTTGGCGGAAGAGCTGTCTGGTTTAGGCTGGAGGGTGGTCTCGGGCGGTACAGATACCCACCTCCTGTTAGTAGACACTCAAGAATCAGGAATTAGCGGTAAAACTGCTAGTGATGAGCTTGAGAAGCAGGGTATTATTGTCAATAAAAATACCCTGCCAAGAGATAGTCGCAGCCCCTCAGACCCTTCTGGCATTCGTCTAGGTACTGCTGCAGAGACAACTCGCGGCAAGCGGGAATCTGATATGCGGTCTATAGCTAAGAGAATAGACAAAGCACTGAAGAGCTTATAGGCTGCTAGGCTATACAAATTTACATCTCGCTTTTAAATGAGCATTATCTAGATGCTGCAAAGGGCATAAAAAAGCTACGGGCTCATTTCTTTGCCCGTAGCTTTGTTTTTGTTTGTACTTTCATAATAACCACGCTTTCTGCATTATGCAAGAGCAAGTGATATAATTTTAGTACTCAATTTATATATTAATAAACAGGGGTAAAATGGAAAATATAGTTGTAGAAACATCAACAAACAAGGATGTAGTAGTTGTTACGGACGAAATTCAAAAAAAGGTAAATAAAATACAGGATGGAGCAATTGTGCTCAATATCTTACATACTACGGCTGCACTGACGACCGCTGATTTAGACCCGGGCACCGACCAAGATTTCTTGGATTTTCTTGAAGGCATTGTGCCGAATGTAGATTGGCGTCACCCGCACAATCCTTCACATGCGCCCGCACATTTACTGAGCAGCTTGATCGGACCTTCTTTAACAGTTCCTGTTAGCAGAGGCGTCCTGCAGCTTGGTCAGTGGCAGCAAATAATCGTTGTGGAGCTAGATGGTCCAAGAGTCAGAAATATTGCCTGTTCGCTCTTATCATGATAAGTATGCGTGCTATACTGGCAACTAATGAGACAGGAGTCAGGCAGTAACCAGTTGCACGCCATGCGCCACAGCCTGGCGCATATAATGGCAGCCAGTATAAAACAGCTGTGGCCAGAGACCAAATTAGGAGTAGGGCCGGTAGTTGAGAATGGCTTCTACTACGATGTTGATATAGTCAATGGGGTTATACATCAAGAAGATTTGCCCAAGATAGAACAGAAAATGCGTGAGCTCATCGAGGCAGATTTGCCTTTTGAACAGTTTAATCTTGGCATAGATGAGGCTATTGAGCGAGAGATTCAGGCTGAGCAAGACTATAAAGTAGAGCTTCTAAATGATCTAAAAGAGAAAGGCTCAACAGCTGTCGATGTTGACGAGGGCACGATAGAGGCGGGGCAAGAAAAGCCGGAAACAGTCTCATACTACTCCTGCGGAGAGTTTGAAGATTTATGCCGGGGACCACATGTCGAGTCGACCGGCAAGGTCGGAGCTTTTCGGCTTCATAAGTTGGCCGGAGCTTACTGGCGGGGCGATGAGTCTAATCCGATGCTACAGCGATTGTACGGGGTGGCATTTGCTACCCAAAAAGAGGTAGATGCTCACTTTGCATTACTAGAAGAGGCCGAGGCGAGAGATCACCGTAAGCTTGGACAGGAGTTGGGACTATTTACTTTCTCAGAGCTGGTTGGCTCTGGATTGCCACTCTTTACGCCCAAGGGCACCATCTTGCGGGATTTGCTGGGTAGATATGCGCAGCAGTTAAGGCAGGTGCGAGGATTTGAACGAGTATGGATTCCTCATATGACTAAGGTAGACTTATATAAAACTTCTGGGCATTGGGACAAGTTCGGCGAGGAGTTGTTTTTAGTAGGGTCTCAAGAGACCAGTGATGAACTTGCCTTGAAGCCGATGAACTGCCCGCACCATACTCAGATTTACAGGGCGCAACAGCGCAGTTATCGTGATCTACCGGTCAAGTATATGGAAAATACTACTGTCTATCGGGACGAGAAAAGCGGTGAGTTGCATGGCTTGAGCCGAGTTCGGAGTGCAACTCAAGACGACAGCCATGTTTTTGCTCGTGAAGACCAGATAGAAGAGTCTGTCGCAGAGCTTGTCGATGCGGCCCAGGAGCTGTACCAAGAGCTAGGTATGGAGCTGAAGTTGAGGTTAAGTTTTCGAGATAAATCAGAGGCGTATTTGGGTGATAGTAACTTATGGCAGAAAGCTCAACAGGCATTGGAAGATATAGCATCTGACAAGAAGCTAGAGTATTACTCCGAAGAGGGGGAGGCAGCTTTTTATGGGCCAAAGCTCGACTTCATGGCGGTGGATGCTATAGGCAGAGAGTGGCAAGTAGCAACGGTGCAATTAGATTTTATTCAGCCCGAGCGATTCGGCCTAGAGTATATTGACGCTTCAGGAGGGCGTAGTACACCGGTTATGGTTCATGCTGCCTTGCTGGGTACTTTTGAGCGCTTTCTCTCAGTATATATCGAGCATACTGCTGGTAGATTTCCTTTTTGGCTTGCGCCAGAGCAGGTGCGCATCTTAACGATAAACGACTCAGTACCGGAATATGTTGATAAAATTACAAAAGAATTATCGCAATGTGTAGTCAATAAGCCATTAAAATATAACGAAGTAAGATTTACAACAGATGATAGAAATGAATCTCTTGGCAAAAAAATACGCGAAGCAGAGACTGTAAAGGTGCCAGTCATGATGATAGTCGGACCCAAAGACATGCAGGCAAAAGAGGTCAGTGTGAGGACTAATGAAGGTGAAGAAAAAATTTCATTTGACCAAATCTCAGATTTTTTGCGTAATTTCAGTTAAGACTATAACTAATGCACCAAGAAGATTTTAAAAGAAATGTATACAAGCTAGTTTCTCAGATCCCAAAAGGCAGAGTGGCGACTTATGGCGACATAGCGACAGCCGCAGGAGAGCCAAGAGCCGCTATGCAGGTAGGAGTGATTGCTCATTTTGGTCCGCAAAATATTCCATGGCATCGTGTAGTCAATCGTCATGGCGGACTAGCTAGAGGTTACCCTGGTGGAGGCAAATATGCTCATCGAGAGCTGCTTGAGAGTGATTGTGTTGAGGTGTATGAGGACTTTAAGGTAGATCTCTGTAATTTGCGCTGGAGGCATGATGACTAATTCGCCTTTACTGGCTGTAGTTGGCGAGACGGCGACAGGTAAGTCGGCTGTAGCGATGGAGCTCGCTGAAAGGTTTGACGGTGAAATAGTAAACGCCGACTCTTGGCAGATTTATAGAGGTATGGACATAGGTACAGCTAAGCCGACTAAATCTGATCGAGCCAAAATCAAACACCACTTGCTTGATGTTGTCGACCCAGATGATGAATTCACAGCGGCAGTCTATAAAAAGATGGCCATAGAGGCCATTGATGGTGTTGTTGATAAAAATAAAATCCCTATTTTAGTGGGCGGCACGGGCCTTTATATCGATGGAGTTTTATTTGATTACAGCTTTCTGCCACCCGGAGAGTCGGGTGAAAGAAAAGTTTGGCAGGCTATGGATGTTCCTGAGCTGGTTAATGAGATAGAAGAAAGAGGTTATACTCTTGACGGCATAGATGTGCGCAACAAGCGACGCTTAGTAAGACTGCTTGAAAACCGTGGCAAGACTCCGTCACGTTCTGGGCTACGCGACAATACACTTGTGATTGGTGTATACACTTCTAGGAGTATGTTGCGCAGTAATATCGAGCATAGGGTAGAAAAAATGTTTAGAGCTGGCTTAAGGCATGAAGTCAGGGAGCTTGCAGACGAGTACGGCTGGGATGCTGAAGCTATGAAGGGTATAGGCTATCGTGAGTTTCGTGAATATTTCTGTGGCAGTCAGTCTATGTCGGAAACAAAACGAAAGATTATAAAAAACACAATAGAGTTAGCTAAGCGGCAACGGACGTGGTTTAAGCGCAATCTAGAAATTGTATGGGTGGATTCTGCAGATAAAGCAACTGAAGAGGCTAGAAAGTTTCTGAAGGTATGAATGCGCATGGCTCAAAGCTAGTGATGCTTTATACTAAAAATATATGATACGACACATTTTATCGGTATGGATCGGCAAGATTTTATTGGCTCTTTTGCAGTTAAAAGGAGGTGGATCGGCTTTACCTGGCCTGGTAGCAGAAAGGCTCGATCCAAGATTCCTGAAAAGACACCAACACAGCTTCAAAAAGGTGATATTGATTGCCGGCACTAATGGCAAAACTACTACCACGAAGATGGTGCGACATATTCTGCAAGATGGCGGCTTTAATGTGATTACTAACGCAGCCGGCAGCAACATGCCCAGGGGGATTATATCTAGTTTTTTATCAGCTATGAATTGGAGCGGCAGGCTTGAGGCCGATATCGCGCTCTTAGAAGTAGACGAGGGTTTCATAGAAAAAGTAGCAAAATCACTAAAACCTTACTCAATTGTAGTGCTGAATTTATTGAGAGACCAGTTAGACCGATATGGCGAGTTGGATAGGACGGCTGGCTTGATAGCTGACTCTCTTTTGCATTCAAGACATGCAGTGCTTAATGCTGATGACCCCATGGTCGCCAGCTTGTCGGCACACTCTAAAGGAGTAATTTGGTATGGCGCTGATATTCAGCTTAGAGATAAGGTGCCGCACGATGATGCTCTGCATTTAAAAAATGAGCCAGCCTCAAGTTATGACCATGAACTTAGTGTAGAGCTTAAATCAGCAAAAACAGGCAAGGCCGGTCAGTTAGTTGAGTTCTCGATTGAAGACGAAACTTATAAAGCTGAAATGAAAATCCCGGGCGTTTTCAATGCCTATAATGCGGCAGCCGCTTTAGCAGCCACGCTAGATTTTGGTATAGAACGCTCCAGCGCACTAGATAGCCTAGCTAAAGTTTCGCCTGCTTTTGGGAGAAGCGAGCAGCTAATGATCAATGGTAAGCCATTTTTACTACTACTGGTTAAGAACCCCAGCGGATTTAATCAGATTATACACACATACTTGACCGATTCTGAGCCGAGCAATGTGCTGATTGGGATAAATGACAATTATGCTGATGGCAGAGATGTGTCGTGGCTTTGGGATGTTGACATAGAGAGTCTCAGCTCAACATCCCATAGCTACTCCACTACTGGCAATAGAGGTTTTGATATGGCGCTTCGGCTTCAGTATGCCGACATCGAATCAGCCGCCAACAATTCTATATCTGATGCGCTTGAGCTTGCAGTTTCGCGGGCTGTTCCTGGAAGGCAGACATACTTAGTTATGACATACACTGCTATGCTTGAAATACGTAAACAACTTAATCGTTATGTAGACCTAGACAAGATAGAGGTGTAGTCATGAAGGTAAAATTAGCTCATCTATATCCAGACAAGATGAATATTTATGGTGATTGGGGGAATATTATTACCATAAAAAAACGTCTAGAATGGCGTGGCCATGAGGTAGATTATCAAAGAGTAGAAGTCGGAGACAGTTACGACTTTACTGATGTTGATATAGTATTTGGCGGCGGAGGGCAGGACAAGGGTCAGATAGAGGTTGCAGATGACCTGCAGCGCCACGCAGATAATATTCATAAGGCTGTAAGTGATGGAGGCGTATTTCTTTTGGTGTGCGGGCTTTACCAGCTTTTTGGTAGACGATTTACTACGTCTAACGGCGCAGAACTTCCAGGTATTGGAGTATTTGAGGCTGAAACGTTTGGCTCTAGCGATCGTTTAATAGGCAACGTGACAATTGGAACTAGCTGGGGTAATGTGGTCGGATTTGAAAATCATAGCGGCAAGACAGAGCTATCTACTAGCCAGAGCGCTCTAGGTAGGGTCATTAGGGGTCATGGCAATAATGGCAAAGACGGGTTCGAGGGCGCAATTGTTGGCAATACATTTGGCACATATTTACACGGCCCATTATTGCCAAAAAATCCGATATTTTGTGATCAACTTTTAAAAAGAGCATTAACTAGACGCAAAGCCAATCTTACCCTAGACGGTCTAGATGACAAAATTGCTTTTAAAGCTGCCGAAGTTGCAAAAAATCTGCCACAATAGAAAACCTTAATTGTGCTAATATTACGCACAAACCTTATATGTTTGTATTCAAATTTGGTACAATGGAGTCAAGCAAGTTAAGGGAGTAATTACGTGATCGAACATTTGTTTGGCTCAAAGACTAGAGTGAAGCTATTGCACGTGTTTTACACCAACCCCAATCGCAGCTTCTATGTTCGTGAGATTACCCGTAAGATAGATGAGCAAATTAACTCTGTAAGGCGCGAGTTGTCCAACCTGCTGAGTATAGGTGTTATAAAGTCCAATACTAGCGGCAATAAGTTGTTTTATGAAGTAAATCAAAACCATCCTCATTATCAGGCTATGCGCTCTATTTTTATGAACCTAGACTCTGAAGAAGACTCAAATGTCGGTTATGGCGGTGATAATTCTGCAAAGTTCAAAGATCTTGGCAGTGTAGACTATGCCCATATTGGAGGAGTTTTTACCAAGGATCCCGTAGCTCCGGTAGATGTGCTGATTGTAGGAGACGTTAATCGCTCAAAGCTGGAGAAGTTGATTGCTCAAATGGAAGAGGAGGAAGGCTCAGAGTTGCGCTATACAGTATTGTCAAGGGCAGACTTTGATTATCGTAGCAATCTCAATGATAGGTTTCTTAGCTCTGCATTAGATAGTAAAAAGACAATACTAATAGACAGAATTGGAGTAGAGAAGGTCGAGCCTGATGCGCAGGAGCAGTCGCAAGCTGACGTCTCGTCTACCGATAAAGATGATGCTAGCTCTAATCAGAATAAAAAAGAAAAGAAGAAGAAGGAGTAGTATATGGAAATAATATTTTATGGTGCTGGCTGTGTATTGATTAATACAAAAAAGCTAAAAATTTTGGTAGACCCATTGAGTGGGGACTACGGACCCAATCCGAAAATTAAGACCGACATTGTGCTTTTTACTCAGCAGCCAACTAAACATATAAATGCTACTAGTAAAACTGCAATAACAGTGCCCGGGGAGTATGAAGTTCAGTCTGTAAACATTGAAGGCGTTGCTGCTCGTCTTCACTCAGAAGAGGACGAGGGTGTTCGTAAGTCTGTAATTTATTCTGTAGCCTGTAACGGTATTAGGGCTATAGTTACAGGCAATATTTACCCAGAAATTTCCGACGAACAGGCAGAGCGTTTGGACGGTGCAGATGTTTTGATAGTTCCTGTTGGAGGGGGCGGCCTTGCCCCAGACAAAGAGTCTGCATCTAGTCTTGTGCGTCAATTTGACCCTAGCTATGTTGTTCCGATCCACTACAAAGATGAAAAAACCGACTATCCTATCCCGCAAGCTCCTGTTTCCGAGTTCTTGAGCGAGGTTGGGGCTAGCGATGTTGAACCTCAATCTAGTCTTAAGATTTCTTCGCGCGACTCAAATGATCAGACTCAATATGCAGTGTTAAATATAGCCAATTGAGCTTTGCCAATCAGGATTTGAGTGCTATTAAGGCAAATATGCCGAAGATATTTATCGATAACTTCAGCCTATTTTTGTGTAATTGACTATTTTGCTTTAGCTTCATTCACAGGCGCGTATCGACCCTGCTTTTTCAGTGTACGCAGACCCTTAGCGCTAATTTTCATAGTCACCTTTTTGCCGTCTAGCAAAAAAGTTTGCTTGTGAATATTGGGCTGCCATGCATGTTTGGTCTTTCTTTGAGAGAAACTAACACGATGGCCAAATTGCTTTCCTTTACCGGTGATCTCGCACTTTTGCGCCATATTAACCCCTGCGTTTGCACAGTCGTTGATAAACTGTATTTAACTTTAACTCAAATATATATACTACAGTTAATATATATAATCGTCAAACAGTCTTTAAACTGATGTATGGCTGAGTTATAGTGAATAGCTATGGATACTGCAACCATAATAGGTATATTAGCCGTCTTGGCGACTCTAGCTATATCTGTAACATTTCACGAATTCATGCACGGCTACATGGCCTACAAGCTAGGTGACAATACGGCAAAATATAGTGGTCGTCTTACTCTCAATCCACTAGCTCATGTGGATCCGATAGGCACTGTTCTTTTACCGGTAGTGTTGCTAATTATTGGCGGTCCATTATTCGGCGCCGCTAAGCCTGTACCTTTCAATCCAAGCAATCTACGAAACGGAGAGACTGGATTTATGATGGTTGCACTTGTAGGGCCTCTGACCAATCTTGTGCTCGCAGCTTTGGGGGGTATTGTTTTTCAGCTCGTATCTCTAGGGCCTGAGTTGATGTATTCGTTGGCAATATTTATATTGCTTAACATCGGTCTTTTTGTGTTTAATCTCATTCCTTTTCCTCCACTTGATGGATCCAGGGTCTTGTATGTTTTGGCTCCTGAGGGAGTAAGGAGAGTCATGCAGCAAATTGAAAGCGGAGGCCTGATATCTATCGCATTATTAATATTTGTACTATTTCCTTTAGGGTTAGGGCAGGTTTTGACTCGCGCTATATCCGTTTTGTCTAACTGGTTGGCGGGCACTGATTTATTTGAGTTTATGTTTCAGATGCAGGGCTTGATTTAGCTCGATACTAGTTAATTAATCTGGCTTTTTTTATGATATAATATAGTTATCCGCATGGATGTACTCGGGCATTGTTTTTCTAACAAAAGTTTCACAATGGGAGCCCTATGATCGGGCGGGGCTGGCGATTCGTTCGCGGTTTCGTTCCTGCGGGCACCCACCTATCAATAGGTAGGAGAAACTGCCTGAGAGAACATGCGGAGACAAAAAACCACCTGAAAGTGGTTTTTATTGCTTTATGTATCAGTAGTATATAATTGATTTAAGAGCGGGGTGTGGCGCAGCTAGGTAGCGCGTACGGCTGGGGGCCGTGAGGTCGCCGGTTCAAATCCGGCCACCCCGACCAAAGAAAGGTGGTCACCATTGAGGTGGCCGCTTTTCTTTGTGCCAGCGATAGCTGGTGATTTGAACCGGCAAGCCCGAAGGGCTCCGGGCCTAAGCCAGGATGACTCGCAGAAGCTTGCTTCGAGAA
>CAYQCN010000018.1:0-15849 GCA_964415975.1 uncultured Candidatus Saccharibacteria bacterium
TATGGACAGAGGATCACCTCAATGAAAACGATGAGGGCGTAACGATCCAAAATGGATTTTTGTCTGTGGCTCTTGGCTCTATAGAGCCATTTGGCTCTAGCATAGACTGGAACGATGACACACTGTGGCTCTCCATTAACGTGGGTAATACAGATGATACGTGTAGCCCATTTGACAACTGTAATCCCGATGGCGAGATGCTACCTATGAAACGCCTGACTGCTACGCCCTACTCACTAAATTCTGCCTTACTAGGCGGCATACCTAGTGGAGATTTTGTTCAGCTTGGTCGTGGCCTGCAAGAGCTAGACTCTTCTGGCACCGCCATAAACATCAATCAAGTTGGTAGCGGTGACCTATTTGACCTACAGGCCGACAGCCAGACCATCTTACGGCTCAGTCAATCTGGAGATATGGAGTTTGGTGGCGATGAAGACCGGTCGATTTCAGTAGCAACCGCTAGCTCAGGTGAGGGTCGAATACTGGCAATCTCCGCCGGCGATGCCGCCGAAGGTAGCGATGAAGACGGTGGCGACTTGGTGCTCAGTGGCGGCAGTGGCGATGGTAGCGGCCAGGATGGCAATGTTCGCGTCGAAAGCATCCTCGAGGTCGTAAATCTAGCCGACGCAGACAACGATACCATAATATGCCACAACAGCTCTTTTGAGATAGCTAGCTGTGACAGCGACTTCGCTACAGAGTCATACGTAACGCTGCAAAACGCATATGAAAATGGCAACACCATCCAGACCAGTGCAGGAGATGGTGACCTTATAACCAGTCTTGGCGATAACACCAATTTCCTTGTAGATTTAGAATCGGGATCCAATGGACGTTTCGCCGTTCAAGATGACGGTTCAGATGTACTAGGCGTGACCTCTTCTGACGTAAACGTCAATGGCAATTTTCAGACTGTCGGCGAAACTGTAGCCCGAGCCGCTGATGATGGAGTCGGGACTTTTCAGCTGCAAAACGCAAACGGAGCCGCCCTATTCTCTCTTAATACCACCCAGGAAGAAAACATCGTAGCCAACAGCAGTGCAGAAGATGCTAGTTCTTTTACCACTGACTGGGTAGCCTTCGATGGCGATGGAGTTGCCAGCATATCAAGAAACGATACCGATGAAACCAATATCGCCAGTGGCGAGGCCTCAATCCAAATCCAAACTACCGACGATGCTAATGTTGGAGTCAGCAACAATCTAGCCTCAAGCCCAGGCGCCGAAACTAGCTATAATGTCAGTTTTTCAGCCCGACTTGGATCTGGCCCTAGCTTCGAAGATTTAGAGGTTGCCTATTCGCCGGATGGTGGAGCCAGCGTAACTACTTGCGACAATAGCACTTATAGCACTAGAGAGATTGTTGACTCTGAATGGAGACGCGTAACCTGTGTAGTCACTACCCCTACCGATACCCCTAGTCAGCCGATTCTCATCATCCGACAGTCAAGCGCACCCGGAGGCTCCCGCACCTTCTATATAGACAACGTCAGCATGATAGACCAGAATGCATCGGCTGAAGGTAGCGCCAATTCATTGCGGGTCGGTGGCGCGACCAGTCAAGGCTTGACGCTTTTCACCCTAGACTCTTATGCCGACCTCCCCTTCGAAGGCGCCAACCAGGCCCTGGCCGGCTCTATGTATTTCGACACCACTCAAAATATGATGCAATGCTATGACGGCAGCGAATGGGGGCCCTGTGGCGGAGAGCAAGAGACCGACCGAGCAGTCACCCTTACACCTGAGTATTCAGGATCGGTGCTAAATGGAGACTCCACGCCGGGTGTTGGCGTCATGACAACAGATTTCTGCGCCAACGACTCCGATCTAAGCGTTGGAGATCTGTGCGAGCCAGGTGAAACTCGCAACTTTTATCACTGGACATCACCCCAGCCCACCATGCAATCATATAGCATTTTTGTCACCTATAAGCTGCCTGCCACATTTGAGACTTTTGCCGGTTCAGACACCATAGAGCTCACCTGGAGGACCGATTCCCAAGATGGAGTCGACGGAACTGTTACCTACCAGGTATTTCGAGAAAGTAGTAGCGGCGGAGTCACTTCCTGTGACGGCACAAATGAAAGCACCGAGGCCAATCCAGGTGCCGATGTATGGCACACTACTACATATGAGGGTGATGAGCTAGCCTGTGGCTTCAGCCCAAACGATTCAATCATATTCAAGATTAATGTCAGCGCCCAGGACAACGCCAACGTCTATGTCGAAGATTTAGATTTTACATACACATATTGATTTGAGAAATATGAAAAAAGCTCTATTCAATAAATCTACAAAACCACAAAACGCCGAGACCAAATCGGCCTATAGTCGCTCCCGTAGAAGAGTTTTCAATAAGCCAGCGCAGCGACAAGTGGCTGGCTTTAGCGTTCTAGCAGCAATCGGTATCGGAGCAATATTTATCAGCACAACCCAAGCCGACTTTCATTTGTCACCACAGGCAGAGCAGCTAGTTGGAGAGCCTCAGCCAATATTAGCTCCACACCTAAAGCGGGATGATGAATCCGGTAGCTTCGAATACAACAAAAACTACCAGCCTCAGACTGGACTCGCTGGCCAAGAAACAGCCCCTGGATTTAGCGCCAGCTTTGACGCAGACTCCACTCTTGGCACAACAGTCACAGATCCGGTCACAAATGCCCATCTTACCTTTAAGCCTAAATTCGATCTTGATGAGCCAATCCAAGATGAAAACCGACTAATCTACCCGCTTCAATCTAAAGACGGAGCTAAGATCGTATCATTACAAGCCAGCGGCTTTAAAGAAGACATAATCTTAAATCAAGACCATGGCGACAGCTTAGAGTTTAGCTACAAACTAAGCCTCTCATCGGGCACTGAAGCCCGCCTAGAGTCTGATGGTTCGATAGCGATTTACGGACTAGACCAGGCGCTTGCTGGCGATATATCCACGGCCAATGAGCAGGACGAGGAGCTGCTAAGCCAGTTCCGCAACAACGCTGAAAAAACCAATCTTTTGTTTACTATACCGGCTCCTTTCGTTAAAGAGATAAACACACCAGACAGCGAAGTCGATACCTACTTCACACTCGCAGACGAAGTTCTCACCATCCATAGCGAAGGCCTTAGCCAAGCCAGCTACCCATTGAGTATCGACCCTAGCGTCTATGTCGAATCAGCTCGCGAGATGATGCGTGGCAACCCAGAAACCAATATCGACTTCGACACCGACAATCAGCTCATCAGACAGAACTCACTAAGTGGCGCCAATTTCAACCAATGGAATGAGACTCTAGATATCAATCAAGGCACTTGGGGCGGGGCGACTGCTGTCGCCGGTGGTAATATTTATTTGGCCGGGGGTAGCAATGACTCAGGAGTCAGCGATGATGTGTACTGGGCTAGGCTCGACAGCCAAAATAGTCATATATCCTCACCTAATCCTGGCGATGGAACCTGCGAAGGATGGTGCACCGATGAAGGTTATAGCCTACCTGAACCGCTACAAGGACACACCTTGTCTGCATACAATGGCTACCTATACGTCATAGGCGGGCAAAACGGATCCAGTGAATTTTCCGACTCTGTATATATCGCCAAGCTTGGCTCTAATGGCGAACCTAGACTATGGCACCCTGATAGCGATGATGAAGAAGACTGGGTCTATTGGTATCAAAGCGAAAGCCTAGATATCGACCCGGGGCGCAGTTATCACGGCGCAGCCGTAGCTAAGAACCGGCTGTACATACTCGGCGGAGAGACGGAGGCAAACCCAGGCGGAACCTCGACGGTCGAGTATGCCGACATTCAACCAGATGGGACTTTAAGCCAATGGTCAAGCAACGACACAGAGCCCCTCCCTACCGGCTCTGGCAACCACCTTATCAGTGCCGAGATATACAACGACAGCCTGTATGTGATAGGCGGTGTAGAGGGCGGTGTATCTACAGGCAATATCGTAGATACCGTCTTCTATGCCCCGCTAGATGACGGGGTCATGAGTGGCTGGAACGAGACCTCTCCGCTTTCATCCCCAAGAATGACAACCGGTGGAGATTTTACTGCCATCAGCAACGGCTACATGTATCAGTCTGGTGGCTGTCAGGCTGTAAATGAGGAGGACTTAGAAAACGAAATTGAAGAAGGCGTCTACTGCACTGAAGCGGCTGAGACTACACAGTTTGCCTCCATCAGCGCTAACGGCGGCCTATCTCAATGGAAAGATGTATCAAATGGCGACACGCCATTTTTCGCTCACAACATCAATGCCTGGAATGGAGTTCTCTACCGTAGCGGCGGCTGCAGCGATCAAGACGATTCTGGTGGCTGCATATCGATCCATGACGACACTCATTACGCACCCATCAACCCCACTGGAGACATCTCTACATTTACTCAGTCAAGCCCGATCGACAGTGGCACATGTGACGGTGACGACCCTTACGACTGCGACCTCCCTCCAGCTGGAGATGGCTCTGCAGAAGGCGGGCAGTCTCTTAGTGCAACCGTAATGGTCAATGGTTATATATATGTAATCGGAGGCTGCCAATCGGACGATTGTACAGACACTACAGGCAACACTTCATACGCACAGATATCGCCCCACGGCCACCTAGAAGCGCCAGATGAATGTGACGGCGATTACGCCGGTGCATGGTGCGTCGATAGCACCAATCAGATCAACGGCAACAGCGGTGTAGCAGCGGCTAGCGCGACTACTTTCACGGACACTATATATGTAGTTGGTGGTGTAGATGGCAACGGCAACACCAATGCCATCTTCTACAATGAAATTGAGCCTGATGGCACCTTGAGTGGTGGCTGGCAATCGCAAGATTTGAGCGGTGGCGCCGGTATCGGCGCTAGCGATGTCGCCTACGCCTTTACCCATACTCGCTCTAACCCCTTCTCGGCAGAAACAACACCTGGCAATTTATATATCTTTGGTGGCTGCGAAGAGACTTCTGGCGCAGACTGCATAAATGACAGCTACACAGACTCTGTATACAAATGTGACATTCAAGCTGATGGATCTATAGACAATTGCGCTACAGACGACCAGCTTCAGATAGACTCTGTCAGCGGCTCTAGTGACCCCGGACTAGCCATGCACTCTGGCGCGATTTACGCCGATTATGTATATCTTGTAGGCGGAAGGGCGCCGAGCGTAGCAGACGTAGATTCTGTTCGCTACGCCCAGTTCGACAACGACAACAACGTAGTAGAAGTCGACAACTCCGGCTGGGAGGAGTCCAGCTCCACTCTTACCAATGGCATATCGGCCGGCAACAGCTTCGCCCACAACGGATATATATATTCACTGGGCGGCCTCAATGATGAGCAGAGCGAAATATTAGATGAGGTCGAGTTCGCTCAGATTGACCCTAGCGACGGTAGTCTAAGCCCGTTCGCCGCGTCTAACACCACCATCGGACAACGCTGGGGCCACGGGGTGGCAGTATCAAGCGCTAAAGCTTACATATTTGGCGGGTGTGAAGCCGGAAATAGCATTGATAGCTGTAGCCAGCTAGATTCATCGGTACTCACCATACAAATTCACAATAATGAAAGCGGCGCCGCACAAAGTTATGAATCGGCAGACAACCTATTCGATACCGATCGTATTGCGGCTAGCTCTGCTGTCGTAGATGGCTACCTGTATATTGCCGGTGGGTGTATCGACAGCGCCAGCTGTGAAGACATAACCGACAATGTCCAATACGCGCCCATCGACTCTCAAGGCAATGTCGGCAGCTGGAGCGCCACTTCGTCCTTGCCCGATGTCAGAGCCTGGGGACGGCTAGAAGCTGTCGGAGGCACGCTCTACTATATAGGCGGCCAAAATGGACCTCTGAATCCAGTAGATGATGTTTACTACGCCGAAACTGACTCTGGCAATATAAGCTCCTGGAGCACATCTACCTATTCCCTACCCGAACCGCTTACTTTACACAGTACAGCTGTTTGGGAAGATAGGATCTATGTGTCTGGCGGCGAGAGCAGTAGTCGTGAGCCGCGAGATAATGTATATGTCAGCCCCGACCTTAGCTCGGATGCCGACCTGTCAGAAGATTGGGCAACTGCGACCAGCTTCAATGTCGATCGCAGAGGTCATACTCTCATAGCCTATGCCGACAACCTCTACATATTAGGAGGCTATGATGGCGACAATTACCTAAACGACGTGCAGGTCGCGCCTATCAACTCAGACGGCACTTTAGGCGACTGGAAAATCACTGCCACCATGCCCAAAGCCATTCAGCAGGCAGATGGCTTTGCAGCCAATGGCTATATATACCTTTTCGGCGGCAGAACCGGTGATGAAGAGGAAGACTGCCTCGACACTACCTATGTAGCTCCAGTCAATATCAACAATGAAAACGGTGAGGCTCCTGGCTTAGGCAACTGGTATCAAGCTGGTTCAAGATTTGGCGGTGAGAGATTCGGCATATCTGCCTCATACTATGAGGGGCGATCTTACCTGCTCGGTGGCGGATGCGCTGAGCTGTTAAACGTTTCTGAAACCTTCGAAGAGCCCGGGGAGTTTACTTTTACACCGCCTGAAGACACTGCCGAGGTTGTAGTAGAGGCCTGGGGTGCTGGTGGTGGCGGTGGTCAAGGAGAAGATGGCGGGGATAACGCTGCCGGCGCCGGTGGTGGTGGTGGTGGCTACAGTCGAGGCTCAATGCCGGTACAGCAACAAGGCTACACTCTTAATGTTGGCGGGGGTGGAGGCCCAGGCTCTGACGGTGGCAATTCTTGGTTCGATGATGAAAGCTCAATATTTGCAGAAGGCGGTGAAGGTGCTAGCTGGGGCCCAAGCTTTGGCTCAGGAGGTAGCGCTAATATAGGTAACGAAGCTACTTTTAGCGGCGGTGATGGTGGTACAGGATTTGATACAGCCCAGCCATTCAACCGTCGCGGTGGAGGTGGTGGTGGCTCGGCCTTCAACAACGCTGATGGTGGAGATGGTGAAGACGGTAGTGGCCAGGCAGGTAGCGGTAGTGGCGGTGAAGGTGAGGGTGACGGCGGTGATGCTAGCGTAGATGAAGGCACTGGTGACTCTGGGCAGACTCCTGGAGGTGGTGGTGGCGGCGGTGGCTATCGCGGAATTGGTGGTGGTGGCTCTGATGGCTTGGTAGTTGTGTTTTATGACGAGTGGAGTGAGCTTGTCTTAACTGGTGCTAATCGAGTATCGGTCGGCAACCTATTACCTCAGCCTCAAGTAGCCGACTACTCTTACATGATAGATGCAGAGACCGAAATCTTCCCAACCCATTGGTTGATCGGGGGTGCCAATGATTCAATATACCCCCCATGGAGTAGCACCCACCAATCTTCCACCGGCGCCGAATCTGCCTGGGGTGAAGCCACTAATTTCGAGAGCGTCCCTCTTTTCGAGCCACAGGAGTATACCGCACTAGACACATCTGCAGATCCAACCGACTTCGCTAGATACTACTACTTCACCTTCTCAATAGATCAGTCGCATACTTTTGGCTTCGGTAGTAGTCCCGCTAGTTCCCCGAGTATAAGCAGCCTCTCTCTATTTTTCGACCCAGACCCAGCCCGACGCATGCGCCATGACAAGACGTTTATGGATGGCAGACTGCAGCCACTAAATACACCGTTTTAAACTTGCGTTACAATAAAAGCCATGACGGCCCGCCTAAATGGCCGGAGTATGGAGCCCGATCAATGGATGGACTAAATCGCAGACAGAAACCCACTCAAAAGCCCAGTCGACCACCTTCAGGTCGAACTGCACCCTCGAGCAAACAGTCCAGGCTAAAAAAACTAAACCCCAAAACCATACTAGCTATTGCAGTTATAGCTCTATTAGCAGTATCTGTATTGGTGTGGCTTAACTCATCATCCACCGAGCCAGTCGAGCCCGAATCACTCACCCCGCTAGAACAGGCCGAAGATTACTACGACCCTCTCATACCTGATGGCCGAGGCAAAGCCGAAATCGACTTCCACTTTGATTCTGAGATAAGAGTGTTCAGCTTTAACGATGTGTATAACGACGTGCCGTTAATAATCAGCCAGCAGCCCGCCCCAGACAATATCAAAGCCGACCCAGAAGAGCTAATCGATATAGCTAGGCAGATGAGAGCGGAAAACTCAATAGACACCAACCGCGGCACAGCCTATATCACATCAGAAGACGACTCCTCCAGCCAAACCGCTATTTTCACTGCTGACGAAATCTTGGTCTTCATACAATCAAGTAGGACCCTGACATTCGAAGAGTGGCAGAGCTATATCAACGACCTATCCAGGTATTAAGCCAATCTACATCGGCAGGAAGCCTTACTCTTCTAGGCTATCTTGATCCTGTTGCTCTTCCCAGGCCTCTAAATCATCTACTACCTCTATCTCACTTCGGACCATGCCAGAATTCTCGTTCCAGCTACAAATCGTCTCAATCGGCCATTCACCTTCTGGGGTCGAATCCTCAACCGTCCAGGTCCAGCTCGCCATACCATACCTATCGGCAGTCCTTGACATAAGTCCACTGTCTTCACTTCTCTCGCCATCGTACTCTACTTCTATATCGCACTCAGCGCCCCGCAGCGTACGTACCTCAAAAGTAGCGTTCGAGCCTGCCTCTACTGGAGAGGTTAAGGCCTGAACCGACACCCCCACCCTAGCGTCTTCATCAGGCTCTTCTGCCTCCATGGATGGCTCGTGATAATACTGCGTGTCTTCTGGTGGTTGCTGCTCTGGCATCTCCTCCGGTTCATTCAAATACGTATAAACCGCCCCACCGCCAATCAATAACGTACCGACCACCAACGCACTACCCAGCGCATAAAGCAAAGACTTAGGCACTCTAAATCTTGGCTGTTTGGCAACGTAATCTTTCTTGGTCATTGCCTTGCATTATACCAGCTCAAGCCTGCGCCACTCTTCGAAACTTCTCTGGTGTCACCAAAAAATCGACGCTATAGCTTACAAGCTAAAATTATCTCGCAGCTTATCGGCCAAAGAAAAATCCTCTATCTCTTGCGGTTCGTGACTAAGCGCCGTGAAGCCTTTCTCTTCTCGTCTTGGCACCAAGTGCCAGTGGACATGATTGACCTCATCCATATAGAGCAAGTACACCTTGTCTAAACCCAAAGACTCAAGCAGTGCGTCTCTTACCCGCTCGACTGCCCACATCAAGTGCTCATAATTATCTCGCGATAACAAGTGCAGATCTTCGACATCGTCTTTCCAGGCTACTACACAATGCCCCTCAGCAATCGGCGCATACGCCAGGCAAGCGTATAATCGCTCATCTTCATAAAATACTGCTTCAGGAGGCGATAACTTTAAATATGACATCACCAACATGATACCAGAACCGATCGCCTCCCTGTAATAGGTGCAATTTAAAACTCTGCACTATGGTGAGCCCATTGCAAGGGGGAAGCTTATCGTAGCACTTCAAAATATCAGCACACGCAGGCAACACAAGCTAGCCGACACAGCTCAGATATCTACATCCTCAACTTTATCGAAATCAAGCGCTAATGAATTGATACAGTACCGCACTCCGGTAGTATCTTTGGGGCCATCGTTAAATACATGACCCAGATGGCCGCCGCAATTAGCACAAATTACTTCTGTCCGCTTCACTCCAAATGAGAAGTCTTCAACCTGATGCAATGCTCCAGGCATCGCATCATCAAAGCTAGGCCAACCCGACTTGGAGTCAAACTTACGCTCAGATGCAAAAAGCCGGGTACCGCACCCAGCACAAATATAAAAGCCCTCCTCGTTATGGTTTATGTATTTGCCACTAAAGGGAGCTTCAGTCTTCTTCTCATACAGGACCCGTCTCTGCTCCTCACTGAGATGCTCTTTATCCATAACTACACTATACACGCACATTCTGGTAAGACTTAGTTTATGTGCAATTAATTAGTGCCTTTGACTGCTTTTTAATGTTTGTAGAGATTCGCGAAAAGTACGGATTAAATTATATTTTGCTATCTTTATACACAAACAACAATTACAGTTAGCCGCATCTAAATCGATAATTTCGCAGAGCCAGAAATACATTATAAAAACTGCAGAATACAAACATGCCGAAAACTAAAGGATAAAGATTGAAGCAATTGCCAAGTCAGTAACACAATCATTAAATAGCGCGAGCGATGCTGTCATAATCAGATTATTGCAAAGTATAAGTTCGCATATATGTGTATTTTGCTAAATAATCTAAATTTCACCCTCTAAATCATTGCTTTTAAAAGTAAAAAATATAAGCAGTTAAGCATTGACATTATGATCTAAAAGTGCTACTATATTTGCTATGGAAAACTATTCACCTCAAAACGAAGAAGTCAAATCTGTAAAACTAGAAGGTATTTTTGTAGGACACTGCGATGAAACCCTTATTACCTTATTGAGCGAGCAGCTTGATGAGGCTGATTACGACAAAATTTCCGACTCGTTTGACAAGTCAGAACCTTTGGCCGACGCTCTACCTAAAGAGATAGATCTTACTATAGACCTAGAAAGTGAAAAAGATGAAGACTGGCTAAAAAATTCAGACGACAAACTCATCGTGGCCCCTCGCCATCGCGCCACGCCTGCCCTAATGGATACGCCGCAAAGCATAACCCTAAAGAGATCAGATAATGAGCTTCTGGTAGCTGTGAGCGGGGTGGACATAAGCGGAAAAAATAGAAATGCAATTTTGGCTCGAGATCTTTCTGTTGCAGATTATGGAGGATGGTCATTTGAAGCACTCTTCCAAGATGATGGCGAGGCGCAGGAGAGCCTAGCGCTGAGCCCAGAGCAGCCATCTCGCATACCTGAAGAGGTCAATATAATACTTAACCGGGCCCTAGGTGAATCAGACCATACGCAAGACCCTTCTTACAGCACATAACCCCAAAAATACGTGCGGATATGTGCATGACGAATGATCGGTACAGCAGACACCTCAATCCACCCGCATAAAGTCAAATCATATCAACATACACCTAAGATGGGCATAGAATTAATTTATGCGAAAGACTAGCATTTTATTTTAAAAAGTTTATCAAATGCAACCTTTATTTATATTGACGTGGTGTTTATAAAAAAGACTTGCGCCTACAATCTGTAACTAGCGGCTTTGGCTGTTTGACGTAATCTGCTTCTGTATCACCAAACTCATGTAGATTTATGTCCAATTTTTCAGATCAGATACAACTTAAGATAATCCTGCTAGAGTTCTACTGGCAGATAAACACAAAGCAAGGCTGCATAACTTCAAATATCGACATCGCCAATCCTTATCTATAAAAGGTAACTATTCAACAGGCTGAAAGTCATATTTTTAATATTTATAAGTCTTGTTCAGAAAATTTATAATGTAATAGCGATTTTAGTAACTATATAAGGTCGCCTATGCCGCTAAGCAACTAACTATAGCAATAGATGAGGTCGTCCCTATTGTCAGTATTTAACTCAGCTCCAGAAAGCTATAGTTTCGATAATACGACACTTGAGGCTGCAGCTATTGCGACTACCGCCTAACTGCTCCTAGCCATGTCGCCGGCTCGATCATCATAATAATATTGAACCTCCATAGCAATCTTAGACGACAAATGGCCAACATCAACGCAATATTCAGCCTCAGTATTGATGTTAGGCTCAGGTCCGTAAGACCTGCCATAATAGGGGCGGTGAGTCAAAGTTACCGGCTGCACCGCTCTAAAGTTTTCGCCAAGCTCAAGCCTGAGCTGCGAAGGGCCTCGGTGGGCTACAAGCGGCACTAAATCAAGTACCGCACACACTGTATCCGCACCATCAGCTTCATACTTCAATGACTGCACTGTACGCTCTTGCAAATAGTCAGTTTCGCTGTTTAGGTCTATTTGCAGTACAAGCCAACTCGTAGGTTCGTGGCTCGACTGTTCGGCGTCATATCTCACAACACACAGCTCTCCAGTGTCGGGATTTAACATCTCAGCACATCCAATTCCATAAGCTCGAAAACCTCTTCTAGTTTCCCGCATAACACCAGGTGGATGATGAATACCAACCCGATGAGCGGGTTCAGGATGGCCAACATACTGAAACATCACCTCGTCAAAGTTTTTCGTCAGTATCGGATTATCATTTATAGTCTGGGCTAGACGCCAAAGCTCAAAACTCACATCATCATGAGGCAACTCATAGTAGTCGTCACCAGCAATCATCTCGGTCAATTCCGGTGATTTAAAATTTACTTGGCGAGATTCAAAGCTATTCATGCTTTTTTATTTTACGCATTAAGTATGCCTTTACTCTACAGCATAAAAAAAGCTTATGGCAATAGTAAACAGCCTATAAATTCACGAAAAGCTCAATTGACAGCACCTAAATTGGCATAAAGTCGTCACAACAAAACATTAATCTATTTAATACGTTAAAATAACTATCTCATTGTCAATCGAAATTTATTTTAACGCCATGGAAGATCTGGCTTTTTAAATGCAGCTTAAATGATCGCAAATTGCCAAATAAGTAGTCGGCAATACATAAAAGAAATCTAATTCCATATAAGATAGGAAAATTAAAAACTACTGTCGCTTTGGCAGCCAGTGCAGCAGTTGTAACCGATATTCTTTGCTAATAGTTTATCGCTCCTGTTGCCTGCTGTAGCCTGAGCAGCTTTATGGGCGAGAGATTATTAATCGGCGCGTTAGCTTGATTGGAGATTAATGATTGGTTTGTTGTGACGAGTCAGGACTATGAATATGTGATACAAGTTCTTTGTCTTTAATTCGATCTTTAACTGATTTATAGGTCATAACCCAAGTTGTAATTAAAATAGGCATACCCACAAAAAAAGAGCCAATAACCGCAAAGCCAGCACCAGATCTATCTCCTGCATCGACTCCTTCCATCCAATATACCGGCAAAAATACAAACGACAGAAACAAGAAAACGAATAAAACATGTACCCGCAATAGAGGAGATTCTGAGCCTATAAATACCTTATTTTTTCTAGGAAGGTATACTGCGAATAAGATAGGCCCTATTGGGCTAAGAAACAGTATCCACAGAAACAATACAGCGTATTGCGGGAAGAAAATATAAGATATTGCAACGAGTATTAAGAGGGGCAGTATTTTCATTTTTAATAGCCTTTAGTTAACCTACCACATAGAAAATAAAAAGACCAGATTTAAAAACCTGGTATCAATCTGTTTGTCAATCGAAAGTTCTTTCAACGCTATGAAAGGTCTGACTTTTTAAATACAGCTTCAATTATTGCAAAACGCCAACTGCGTGATAAGTGTCACTAAGGCACTGTTTCTTGCTCTCTGTACCGTCTAATTATTTAGTCTGCAAATCAGAGACTGGATACTAATCTGAACCTTCTACTCTAGATTTGCTCGCGCGAACAACATAAGAAAACGCCGCCCAAATGGACGACGCTTTCTTATGGCTCTCGGTAGTGATGTAATTTAGAACTTTGCCAGCGGTTTCTCACTTTTGAGAACTACTTATGAAGGTTATTAATCTGGATTAAAAATTAACTATAAAAAAGTGATGCACCCGCCCGAAGTAGCTTTTCCTAAAATATTTCTAGGAAGCGAAATCGGGCGGGTGCGATGGCTGGTCTAGCAATCGACCAGTTCAGGTCGCTGCATCCTCAGCTGGAAAGTCGGGCTGGTCACCTCGCGCCAGCGTGAATTTTCATCAGAACCTCGCTTCACTGCCAAGTAGTGACAATTCACGAAGCCAAGCTTGATGCCAAAGCGACTCTCAGCTGCCTGGCGCATTGAGCTCGAAGCGAGGAGGCGAAGCAGCTGACCTCGCTCGTCTTCACCGGGAGGTTGGGCGTTGTAAATCAACACCCCTTCTTGGACCGATTCGCCCGCTTCCAGAGCTCCGACGGCCTGCTCGATCATCTCTACCGCGAAAGGTAGCGAATCTGCCACAACACTCCAGAAAGTCTCACTGTCCACCTTTTCGGTGGCAACGAGAGCCTGTACCTCTTCGGGCACTGTCAGCGACATAGCCTGAGCCTTTCACCTCGAGCAATCTGGCTATACGGGTTGTATAACCAGACTCAAAACACGCTGCTTAGGATGTATCTTGAGTCTGGCTATCTTTTAGGGAATGAGAATTCTGGGTCGATCTGGCCAGTTACATCAGCACCTACCGAGGCATTCGCCCAGGACTCAGCATTTTTGCGATGAAAATGTACTGCCTGCTCATAGAACCGCTGCCAATTCTGACCTGTACTATCGACTGTTTCTTTCATCTTTTTTAAAGCGCTAATATTATTTTCTTCCAGTCCTTCTAGAGAAAGCGTGTCACCACGCTCCATTAACTTCACATATCTTGACCGTGAGAATCCGAAGGTGTAATCGTCTTTGGCGTACTGCCTTATAAAGTCCTCGTCTTCACTATCTTCAATCTTATTGCCGATGACTTTGATGTTTACGTAGTACCCATCTGCATGCTGCTTATACTGCTCATATACATTTATAGACTTACGAGTCGGCTCCACTACTATGAAGGTAGTGTCAAAACGAGTAAACATACCAGAAGCAAAAGAGTCAGCACCGGCCGTCATATCTACTACCACATACTCCCCGTCATCTTCGTGAAGATGATTAAGCAGCAACTCAGCGGCGCCGGTTTTTGAGTGGTAGCACTTTACACCCAAATCTTCTTCAGTGAACGGACCTGTCGCCATTAGCTTAATTCCGTCATGCTCATAGGCAAAATATTCATAAAGATCATTCGACTCATTAACCTTAAGCAGCCTTGACCCTCTGCCCGGTGGCGTGGTCTTCACCATCTCGCTCTCGGACCTTATCAGAGAGTTAGATCCACGCACATACTTCTTGATACGGTCGATTTCTATACCCATTGGCGGAAGCTGTAGTTTTTCATCGCCGCCAAAACCTAGAGCCTCATCCAGATGTTGGTTTATATCAGCATCAATAGCAAGCACCGGATTATTCTCAGCTGATAAAAAACGCATAAAAAGCGACGATAATGTCGTCTTGCCACTGCCACCTTTGCCAACAAACGCAATTTTCATAGCAGTAATAAATGTAACGGTCTATATATAGAATTGCAAATTATTTGCAATTTTGCTATTTTTGCAAGATGGAACCAACCACTCTACATACAATACTCAAACAACACGGCTATAGCTTGACCAAGCCTCGTCAAGTCGTATTTGAACACTTACAAAGAAGCAAGCTACTAACAATGAGCGAAATAGTAGAGGCCTGCACGCCTAAGATTAACGCCTCTAGCGTATACAGAACCGTTGAGTTGTTCGAAACTATTGGCATTACCAATCGTGTATGGTCAGGTTTTAAAAGCAAGCTAGAGCTGAGCGAAGAGTTTCGTAGTCACCATCACCACCTTACTTGTGCAGACTGCGGGCAAATTACTGATTTTGAAAATGAAAATTTAGAAAATGAGATAAATAAAGTAGCTCAAAATATTGGCGGGCAGATGCTAGAACATCACATAGAGATAACTATCCGCTGCAGCCGATGTCTATAGATTTGATCGGCGTGCAGGTATTCGTGGCTCCGGGGGGCGGACTAACAAGACGATGGTAGATTAAGCCTATGGCTTACTCCACCATCTTGCCATGCTGGTCAAGCCACAAGGGCTTGGTCGAGTGCGAACAACATGAGAAAAAACCCAATATTGAGTCAGGCTTTTTCTCATGGCTCCCTCTAATTCACGGGTTGCGAACTTACGTGAAGTTTACTGACTATTCTGCAGAGATAAACCCTCTAATCCTGGACACTACTGTCTCAACGTCCAAATTAGCATCAACAACTAGCTCTTCTGGGTAATCTTCAAATGGATTATCATTAATCCAGTTTTTAAGCACTTCCTCATTAGTCGTTGGGTT
>CAYQCN010000019.1:0-12009 GCA_964415975.1 uncultured Candidatus Saccharibacteria bacterium
CCTGGACGGCTGGATCAGACAGGTCATCGGCAGGAATATAAACTGTCTGTATGCTAGTTATCGAACCATGCTCATTAGATGTCAACCGATCTTGTATGCGCTTTACGTCTGAAAATAGAGTTGGCTGATATCCACCTTGACTGGGCGTTCTATTCATCAAAGTACTGAGCTCATTCCCCGCCTGTACATAACGATACATATTATCTACAAAAAACAGCACATCGCGTCCTTGATCTCTAAAATACTCTGCAGCAGTGGTGGCGGCCGGGCCTGTCAAGTGTCTCATAGCTGGGTTCTCGTCCATCTGGCCAAGATACATAATAGTGTTGTCGAGCAGTCCTCTATCTTGGAGGGTGCCGTACATCTCGTGGGCTTCACGAATTCGCTCGCCGATACCAACGAAAAAAGCTAGCCCCGAACCCTGCTTAGCAATGTTGTGGATTATCTCTGTGATAAGCACTGTCTTACCTACGCCAGCCCCGCCAACAATACCGATTTTTCTGCCCTTTATGAAAGGGGTAAAGAAGTCAATAACCTTAATACCGGTTTCAAGCAGCTCAGATTTGACTTCACTGTTCGTATTAACTTGCCTAGCCTGGCTGTGAATAGTGCGAGTCTCTGCCTCTAAAGCTGGCTTGCTATCTATTGTATCTCCTAGGGCGTTGAATATCCTGCCTATAGTCTCATCGCCAACCGGCACGCTCAAACTATAGCGCAACCTCTCAACCCCCAAACCCTTTTTGATCTCTGGGCTAGACTTCAAATTAATACAAACAGCCATGCCTTCATCTGTATAATGCTCTACCTGCAACATGACATTTTGATAATCAGATAATGTAAGTAGCTCTTTTATTTCCGGTTGCTCATCTGTAATCTCAACCCAAACTACTATATCGTGCACAGCCCTAACTCTACCTATCATAGCAAGCTCCCGAATCTTAAATACTCCATACTCTACCCCCACTCTGCATGCCGTTTATCACTTCACGGGTTCGCTCATCATCTTCAGATCGTTTGGCTCTCATTAGGCTCATATGCAGATCGTTGTTTATATCTTCTGCCTTGTCGTGAGCCGCGCTCATTGCATTAAAACGGCTAGCGTATTGCGCCAGCTTAGACTCTAAAATTATCTGACTCAAAGCCACGCCCATCATAATCGACTCCATGTAAGCTATAACCTCTCTGAATGTCGGCTCAAATATATAGTTCTCCCTAGTTATACGCTGTGACTTTACTTCAGATTCTTCTCCTAAATTTTGCACAGCTTCAAACAAGTCAATACTCTTGATGTCTTGCACCCCTAAAGTGACATAAGTCTGATAGAAGGCAATTGCATCACCATACTGAGACACATCATCTATTATTGGTCCAGGGTCAATCTTGGTCACGTCTTTGTCGGGAAGTTTGTAGTATTTTTTTATCTCTACTCCCGCTTGCGCCAACTGCAACACACCATGATGGCCGAGTACAATTATATCGTGCTTGTCTGGATCATACTTCTTTAGCACCCAATCGACTAGCTTTTTGTCTATATCACCACTTAAGCCGCCTTCAGCAGTAACTAAGACAAAAGCAGTCCTATTAGGGTGTTTAATATTTTGCGTGCTTCTATCTTCGGGATTGTGACGAAGCTGAGTGTATATAGTCCATAAATCAGCAAAAAAATCTTTAGACTGCAACACCTGGTCTTTAAGTCTTGCGATATGAAAACTAGATATACCCTTAAACGTCTGGGCCAGCATATCAACTGTGCCGATCTGCTCTATCTCGTCTGCAATAGCTCGAGATTGTCTCACGCCACACCTCCAGTGTAATATTTTTTATAAAGCGCAGAAAAGACAGCGTCACATAAAATTCTAAAAGCATTATATTCAGTCAAAAAAATCATTTTTTCACCTCTATCACATTAGAAGAGATGGTATCTTTAACAAGATTACTGTATGCATTCTCGTCAGATTGAGGTAAATCTAAATCTAGATTCTGCTCTTTTAGCCACTGTTTGAGCTGAGGCATATTGAGATTTTGGTCTTTAGCTGTCTGGAGGGATACATCCATCAAGAGTTGTTGAGCAGCCAGAGGGTAGAGTTCGTTTGGAGCTTGGTTTAGAGCCGTAAGTATCCTTTCGCCAAGTTGCAAATTCTCTTGTGCATCTAGAGCCATTTCTGATGCAAAATGGGAAAACTCTTGAGCATCTTGATACTTGCTAAGCGCCTGGAATACTTTGGTGCCAATATTTTTTTGATGGTCAGTCTGGGCACGGCCGCCTACACGAGATACACTCAAGCCGGTATTTACGGATGGTCGCCGACCCTCCCTCATTACGTTAGTATCAAATATTATCTGACCATCAGTTATAGATATAATATTAGTGGGCAGATAGGCTGTCACATCGTTGCTAGGTGTTAACACCACCGGCACAGCAGTTAATGTCTTGCCGTTTGACTCTAGTTTGCCTGCTCGCTCAAGCAAACTAGAGTGCCTATAAAAGGTGTCGCCAGGGTATGAGTCTCTACCAGGATTGGCGCCAGCCATCAATGATATCTCTCTATGTACTTGGGCATGATTGGAAAAATCGTCGTATAAGATTACTGTGTCGGTGCCGTTGTACCAGAGATGCTCAGCAATAGCGCAACCTATATATGGAGCTAGATAAGACTCTACTAGTGAGTCGAAGACCGAAGTAGCAACTACGATCGTGTGCTCCATGGCGCCACTAGACTTTAGCTCCGATACTACTTCATCAATTTCGTTGGGGCGCTTAGCTATCAAAACATAAACCACCACCCTGCCCTTATTGATCTGATTGCGAGCAAGCTGAGTCAATAAAGTAGTCTTACCGGTCTTGCTGTCACCCAAAACAGCAATCCTCTGGCCAAGAACTATAGGGAAAAGCAGATCCACAAGAGTCACACCTGTCTCTAACTGAGAATCAAGAGTGGTTCGGTCTATAAGCTCTGGAGCATCCTTAAACACGGGCCAGACTTCACTAATAGGTGGCGTACCGCCTCCGTCCAATGGGCGGCCTTGAGCTGAAACTACGCGACCAATCAAAGACGGGCCTACACCTGCAACCAACTCATCGTTTTGTACGACAGCCATCATGCCCGAACGAACAGGACTCGTATCTAGACTCAGCACGATAACTTTATCTCCAGACACCTCTCTAACTAAGCCCTTGGATCCGTTCTCAAACAATATCAAAGCATTAGCCCCCACCGGTGCCAACCCCTTAACCGTAATAATAAACTCGTTCATGGCCACCACTTCTCCGGTTGGCCGGCCGCTGTTAATTAACTCCTGAAACTGCTGGTCAAACACGTCTTAGCACCTCCGGTATCTTGTCTTTAGCGTCTAATATTTTAGGCCTAAAAGACATATCAAACATGCGGTTTTTGGAGCGCAAAACCAAGCCTCCGCCAATACTGCGTCTTACACTCACATTTAGCAGGCTGTTGACGTGAATCTCTCTTCGAAACCAACTTACCACCTCTTTCAATAAACTGTCATGTGGATATGTTGGCAATATTACATCAAAAACAGGGGCCTGTTTTACAAACTCTTCGGCCATATCTTTAAAGCCGTTTAACTCACTATCTTGCCAAGACTTTTTATTAGCATCAACCAAAGCTTGAGCTTCCGGCGCTAGCTGACTATAAGCCTGATCTTTATCAGACACAACATCTAAATTATTTAAGCTTTGTAGAGCACGCTTTACATCTTTGTGAGTCATAAGACTATCTGGTAAATTAAAATTCATCGTTTACATCCCTTTTGATGTCTTCTTTGTGCGCATCAAGCTCAGATAATATGTAGTCTCTTTGACTGCCAAGGTCTACATGTTCACCCAAAGCCTCGACAAGATAGTGAGCTACTACATCGCTAAGCTTATCATCTACCCGTTGTAAAATCTGTTGTTTCTCTTCCCTTACTGCAGCTTGTGCCTCTTCTTGGATTGATTGCTTAGCCTCAACAAGCTGCTTCTCTGCTTCTTTGCTTATATTGGCAGCAGAGTTTCTAGCCTCTGCAAGTGTCTGTCGATACTGTTCCAGCTCACCATTTATTATCTTAGTAGCCTCTTGCTCTATACCCTCAAGTAACTGCTGATAGCTGTTCTGAAGAGCAGTTTGCAGATTCTGGTCCATGCCTTTAACTGTATTTGTCAACTGTAGCTGAGCGTGGTTTCTAAGTTGCCGTAAAAAATCCTCGGACAATACACTATCAACCGCCTGCTGCCTGACATCACCTGCATAATTGTTGTAAGAATTTAGTTGGTTTTGCAACTTATTGAGCTGCCAAATAGTCCAAGTCATAATCGCAATGATTATGAAAGATAAAACTACAAATACAATCTCTGTCGTCATACTACCCCGCCACTATTATTAAATATCCTAACGCAACCGAAAACATAATGATAGACAATGATATAAAAACCATTCGCGCCAACCCTGCATAAATCGACTTGTCGCTCAAAGGGTTACGACCGATCGAAATAATAGTGCTACTGACAGCGCCATATAACAACACCATAGCACCGACTATACCTCCGGTAATAACAACTAAAGCTATAATTATGCGTGCCGGGGCAACCGGCTCACCGGCTAGCTCATTGGCAAAGCCCTGCAATACTCCGGGTAATGGAGTGTCCTCTTCAGTTGCTCTAGGATTGCCTCCAACCTGAATGACAACTGGTATACGTGCCACTGCCACATCGCGACTCTCACCATCTTCTGCCTCTACCCTGCGCACGCTAGGATTGCTAAAGTCGGCCTGTGCCGTACCGATAATCTTGCTGTGCTCACGGTCGGCCTTCATACCTATACCGCTTATTTGCGACACTGTTACATAATCACCACTCTCAATCTCTCCATTGTCGTCAGTAACCAATAATTCCGTAAGACCACTAGTTACAACCTGTACATTGCTTTCCCTGGAAGTAACAGCAAATACCGACTCGCTACCACCTACCACCACCCCCAACAAATCATCTATATTGGCCTTACTAGCTGGCTCGACTAAGCCGTCTTCTTCTGGGTTGAGGCTAACCGCCATGCCAGAAGGCAGAGTAAATTCTGAGCTATAACCAGAAGAGAAGCCTTGGCCTGCTGTGTCTGAAGGTAAACCAATAAATACAGCTAGCAACAATGCTACCGACATATACGCCCTATGCAACAACTGCCTATTTATTTTGCTACTCTTTATATTGCCCATAATATGCACTTTTATAAATCTCATTATATACCAGTTATGCTTATCATTAAACTAACAAGCAAAAAAAGATGGAATCTTACTAAGCCTAGCATTTTAAACCAAAAGAAAAGCGCCCCCTTTTTAAGAGAGCGCTCTTCCCATATTCGGCACCGTGCTACTTTCCCCTTGAGGGAGTATCATCGCCGCTACCAGGCTTAACTTCTGTGTTCGGCATGGGAACAGGTGTTGCCCTGGTGCTATAGGCACCGACCTAGCGAGTTGAAAGTTTGTGATGTAAAAAGTTCATAAAGCAATGCTTTCAAACTTTATTAATTTCTATCTTATAACTCGCCTGGTCGATGACCAGACTGTAGTCGTCATAATTACTAATTAAGTTGGATCAAAGAATTCAAAAGTCGTCGACCTTTAGTACACCTCAGCTAAACGCCTCACGGCGCGTACACTTAGTGCCTATCAAACAGGTAGTCTACCTGCGGTCTCAAACGAAACCTTATCTTGCAGTTGGCTTCGTGCTTATATGCTTTCAGCACTTATCCATTCCGAACATAGCTACTCGGCCATGCCGCTGGCGCGACAACCGATACACCAGAGGTTCGTTCACTCCGGTCCTCTCGTACTAGGAGTGACTCTACTCAAGTTTCAAACGCCCACACCGGATAGGGACCGAACTGTCTCACGACGTTCTAAACCCAGCTCGCGTACCACTTTAATCGGCGAACAGCCGAACCCTTGGGAGATGCTCCTCCCCCAGGATGTGATGAGCCGACATCGAGGTGCCAAACCGCGCCGTCTATGTGGACTATTGGGCGCGATAAGCCTGTTATCCCCGGGGTAACTTTTATCCGTTGAGCGCTGCCGATACCACAATCATGTACCAAAAGGTACTGTGTACAGCGGATCACTAACTCCGACTTTCGTCTCTGTTTGGCTTGTAGGCCTCACAGTCAAGCTGGCTTATGCGTTTGCACTATCACCTCGATTTCCATCCGAGGCTAGCCAACCTTTGAACGCCTCCGTTACTGTTTAGGAGGCAACCGCCCCAGTTAAACTACCCACCAGACACTGTCTCTCAGCCAGAAGCTAAGAACAATCCTGATTAGTAGTTACTATTGCGTTAGAGTTAGGACATTTCTCTTTATGTGTTGCGTTAACTACATCGAAATGCCTAAACATAACGAGTAACTACTTGATTATTCTCACCTTGTGGCTGAGATTAGAAGCAAAGCATACTTAGGGTGATATTTCACTGACGACTCAGCTATCGCTAGCGCGATGGCTTCAAAGTCTCTCACCTATACTGCACAAAATACACCTCGATCCAATGTCAAGTTGTAGTAAAGCTCCACGGGGTCTTTCCGTCCTGGTGTGGGTAGACGGCATCTTTACCGCCAATGCAAATTCGTCGAGTCCTTCGTTGAGACAGTGCCCAGATCGTTGCGCCATTCGTGCGGGTCAGAACTTACCTGACAAGGAATTTCGCTACCTTAGGACGGTTATAGTTACCGCCGCCGTTTACTGGGGCTTAAGTTCAGGCCGTGAAGCCGTTCCTGTAACCTTCCAGCACTGGGCAGGCGTCAGCCCGTATACATCCACTTTCGTGTTAGCACGGACCTGTGTTTTTAGTAAACAGTCGCCTGGGCTCTTTTACTGCGGGCCAATGCTCCTCACTCACATTCGTCGCATAAGGTTTTAGTTATTAGGTTTTAGGTTTTAGTATTTTCAACTAACACCTATCACCTTAAACCTTATACCTCTGCTTCGAACGTTAGTGAGAAGCACCGGCCAGGCCTTATTCCGAAGTTACGGCCGTTATTTTGCCGAGTTCCTTAACGAAGGTTCTCTCGTACACCTTGGTCTACTCGACCAGAGCACCTGTGTCGGTTTGCGGTACGGTTAGAATAGTTTATAAGTGACATGCCTTTTCTGGTCGGTTTGGGTCACGCGACTCATCCCTAAACTGGGACTCGCATTCGTGCTTCGGCTTCACAATTAAGTGAAGACTAGACACTTAGACAGCTATAGCCAAAAGCTGCTCACGCTACCATACCGCGCAACACGGCACAACAACTATACTAGTACGGGAATATTAACCCGTTGTCCATCGCCTACGCTGCTCGCCTCGGCTTAGGACCGACTAACCCTGAGATGATAATCATGGCTCAGGAAACCTTGCTCTTTCGGTGGAGGGGTTTCTCACCCCTCTTATGACTACTAATTCCAGCATTCTCACTTCCCCGCGCTCCACCTGGCCTTCCGGCTCGGCTTCAGTGCTGCGAGGAACGCTCCTCTACCACTTTTAACTAAAGTTAAAAATCCGCGATTTCGGTACCAAACTTGAGCCCCGTTACATTTTCCGCGCAAAGTCACAATCGATCAGTGAGCTGTTACGCACTCTTTAAATGCATGGCTGCTTCTAAGCCAACATCCTGATTGTCTCTGCGACTTCACTTCGTTTCCCACTTAGTTTGGATTTAGGGACCTTAATCGGCGGTCTGGGCTGTTTCCCTTTCGAGCATGGAGCTTAGCCCCCATGTTCTAACTGCCGTGATTCCACCATCGGCATTCGTAGTTTGACAGGGTTGAGTACCTTTGCAGGCCCCAGACCCAATCAGAGCTCTACCTCCGATGGCTAATACACGACGCTAGCCCTAAAGCTATTTCGAGGAGAACCAGCTATCTCCGAGTTCGATTAGCATTTCACCGCTATCCACAGGTCATCCAAGTACGTTGCATTGTACAATGGTTCGGCCCTTCACGAGCTGTTACACTCGCTTCAGCCTGCCCATGGATAGGTCACTCGGTTTCGGGTCTAATCCGCAGCACTATATCGGCCAATTAGGCCTCGCTTTCACTGTGGCTCCACCAAATGGCTTAACCAAGCACTACAGATTAACTCGCTGGATCGTTCTACAAAAAGCACGCCGTCACCAAGCTCCTCACTCACGTTCGCTCGCTTGAGGTTTTAGTAGTTAGGTTTTAGGTTTTAGTATTTTCAACTAACAACTATTATCTTAAACCTCACACCTCTGCTTCGAACGTTAGTGAGAAGCTCAGCTCCGACTCCTTGTAAGCATACAATTTCAGGTCTATTTCACTCCCCTTTCGGGGTTCTTTTCACCTTTCCCTCACGGTACTTGTTCACTATCGATCGTACATCATATTTAGCCTTGGAAGGTGGGCCTCCCAGATTCAGTCAGGGTTACACGTGTCCCGACTTACTCGAGACGACAAGTATAAAGTGCACAGGTTTTCGTATACGGGGCTATCACCCTCTATGGCAATTCTTTCCAGAATTTTCTACTAACCATGCGCATTGGTAACTTTACCGGCTCAGTGACAGCTGGCCGCCACAAACAGCAGTATTTATAAAAATACTCCTGTTTGATTGCTTGTCATCTCACAACCCGTCTAAGACATTCGCCTGTCAGCTTATTCGCTCCTCGCTCACGCTCGGTCGCTTAAGGTTTTAGTTATTAGTTTTAGGTCTTAGTACTTTTAACTAACACCTACCACCTTAAACCTCACACCTCTGCTTCGAACGTTAGTGAGAAGCAAAAGTCTTAGTCGTTTGGACTGTTCCCCTTTCGCTCGCCACTACTTAGAGAATCGCATATGCTTTCTTTTCCACTGAGTACTAAGATGTTTCAGTTCCCCAGGTTCCCGCCAACTATCCTATATATTCAGATAGAGGTGATCTTGCATTACCAAGATCGGGTTTCCCCATTCGGACACCCCCGGATCAGAGCTTGTTTGGCAGCTCCCCGAGGCTTATCGCAGCCTACTACGTCCTTCTTCGGTGATTGTACGTCAAGGCATCCGTTGTATGCTCTTACTCGACTTTTGCATTTTCTTACACCAACTTAATTAGCAAATATAACGACTACATTTGCTAATTGTTTGTTAACGTTCTTGGCTCCCGCCAAAACCTGCTGCTTCAGGGAGCTCATACGCAGAGTGACTTTTATAAAACTGGAATCACCCAGCGCATAATCTCTTACTCTTAACAGCAAACTAAATAGTATCACAAAGACTTATAGTGTGTAAATAGTACAGGTCGGTACGTTAGGACTTATTATGTAAATCAAACTAAGACAGTTTGACTTGTCCAATGCATATCAAGTCAGTACAATAGCCACAATGGCTATCAAAGAGGTGTTATCGCGGTCTGTAGACGCCGTGAATATTTACAAAAAAATCAAACCCACAACTGGAATTTTAGTCAGTATTATAGTCATACTTATACCGACTTTTGCTTGGGTGCCTGGTTATGACTTCAGCGGCCTTTCAAATGTAGAAATATTTGGAACTGTTTTAAAGAGAGGTACGGCTATAGCCGGTACAGCTGTATTTGCTTGGACTCTCATATTGAGCGGCAGATACAAGCTACTTGACTCGTGGTTCAAAGGGCTCGACCAGGCCTACATAGTTCACCGCTTCTTGGGCACTGCCATCATGGGTCTCCTTATTTTGCACCCTCTAGGCTATACAGTCTTATATTTAGCTGAATACGGCACCAGCGGATTATTGCAGCACTTCTTAGGATTTGAAAGCATAGCTATCACTCTTGGCCGAATATCTCTGTACGGACTAATACTTATAGGGGCATGGTCGATTTTAGCCAAGGTCAAACACGAAACCTTCATCTCTATTCACCGCTGGCTAGGAGTGCTGTTTGTTATGGGCGCCGCTCATGGATTTATGTCTGGGGGAGAATCTATATTAGCCACTAACCAGTTCATGTGGTGGTACATGCTGATACTGTCCGCTATCGCCACCCTGACGTTTATACATTACTCAATATTAAATGATTTCTTGCACAAGTATTACAAATATAAAGTTAAGTCAGTCGATATGTTGCCAGGCGGAGTTATCGACATAGTCATAACCCCAAAGTACCGAACGGCCAATTTCAAGCCTGGACAATTTTTCTATGTAGCTTTTGACTACATGGACCCTGAAGCCTACCATCCATACTCTGTGGCCTCTGGCAATGAGGACAGTGATATGCGCTTTCTCATTAAGCAGCTAGGAGACTATACAAATCAACTAAAACACCTCAAAACAGACACCGACGCCAAGTTAAAAGGGCCGTATGGCGGTTTCACCTTCGATGATCACAAGCACAGTAAACAGCTATGGATAGCGGGCGGCATTGGGGTGACTCCGTTTCTAAGCAAAGCCCACAGCCTAAGATTCAGCAAGCTCTACCCCGAAATCAAAATGTTCCACTTTGCTAAAACTCCAGATGAAGCCCTCGATAAAGATGTACTCGATATCATTCAAAAAGACCACAAAGCCTTTGACTATACATGTCTGCCTGAAAATAAATTCGGAATTATATCTCTGCAGGATATAGTCGATCAGATAGGTCCGCTCGATGAGTATGCTATCTATATGTGTGGCCCGCCTGGCATGCTTGATGCCTACAGTCAGCAAGCCGAGGAGCTAGGCCTCAACAACCAGCTATATTTCGAAGAGTTTGACTATTAAAGATACGCCAAGCAACTCAAAATAACTTGGTTTATATTTAAAAACCCACCTCTTCATTTTCGAGGTGGGTTTTTATTTTTTGGCGCTTTGAGTATTAGTTACCAGCACCAGTGCCAGCTAGTTCTTCAGGCAACTCCTCTTCCTCAGGTCCAGCTTGCGGAGTCTCTTCTGGCTCTTCCTCCTCTGGCTCAGGCTCGGGTTCTGGTTCTTGAATGGTTACAGCATTGGCTGCTACTACTTCCTGCTCATTGCCAGCTTCATCAAAGGCTAGTACCGCAACATCATATGTTCCTGGCGCTAACTCCTGCTCAACTACTGCCTCCCAATCACCGTTTGCAACTAAAGGCTCGTATACCTCGCCATCCACCATTACCATGACATCCGACTCTTCATCGAAACCACTAATCGTTCCAGTGATTGTGGGAGTCTTATCCTCTGTGCTCAGAGGGTCGACATCTGCTTCTATGGGCTCGGGTTCGGGTTCGGGTTCGGGTTCAGGCTCGGGTTCGGGTTCGGGTTCGGGTTCAGTCACTTCGACCTCATCATCTACATCATCCACGTCTTGACTGTCTATATACCACCAAATACCACCACCAACCATAAGTAAAAATAGTAGCGCCACTAGACCAATTATGAGCGGTTTCTTATTGCTGTTAGGCTCAGCTGGTGGCGCTTGGGCTGCCACTGCAGGTGGCGGAGTGACCGGAGTCTGTTCCATTTTAGAAAACTGGCCTTCATCTTTGCTGCTTGGCCCGCTATTGTTTGGATTGGCCAAGTCTACAGAGGCAGAACTATAATCTGCAGGCTGCTCTTGCGTATCACCAACTTGCGATTCTAATGCTTGATTCTGACTTTGGTCATCAGGGCTAGCCTGTGTATCATTGTCTTTATTAGGCTGCTTCTCTTCTACCATAGTGACTACCTTTTATATAATTTGTTTTTATTTTAACTTAGCTTATACCTAGCATTTTACATACTTGGCGTTTATTGTCAAATGTCCGTGCTCAAACAATAATCTACCCAGAAATCATCCTGCAACTCATAATTAATTTAGACACTTTCAGCATACCCAACCCAACTAGCCGGTCGCTTTCAGCGACCATGTCGGTTCTCATCATGTTTACACCAAGAAAAAAGCCCCGGCTTTCGCTCGGGACTCTTTTTGCCATGAGCATGTCGGATTATCTCCCTGTCGGTCGATGCGCCGTCGTCGCATGCTCGGAACAAGATTCCTGCGCGTGCTCCTAGTCTTCGAACCGGTCGCTTTCAGCGACCATGTCGGTTCTCATCATGTTTACACCAAGAAAAAAG
>CAYQCN010000019.1:12109-13873 GCA_964415975.1 uncultured Candidatus Saccharibacteria bacterium
CCCCGGCTTTCGCTCGGGACTCTTTTCTTGGTGGAGCATGTCGGATTCGAACCGACGACCCCCTGCTTGCAAAGCAGGTGCTCTGACCAGCTGAGCTAATGCCCCACAATTTTTCTCTTTAACCCCGAATAAAATTCCGATTTTATTCGGAAGAGGAGAATTCGATAAGCCTCAAAGGCTGTGCTGTCGTAGCGTAAGCTTTGACAGCACAGCCTGACCCAGCTTATCGCAATTCGACGTGGTGGGCGATCGTGGACTTGAACCACGGACCTCGTCATTATCAGTGACGCGCTCTAACCGGACTGAGCTAATCGCCCTTGATTATGGCACTTAGAAAGTATAAATCATATACACATTAAGAGCAATTGGGCCTAACATCAAAAGAGGCCTGGCTTGCAATAAGCTGGCCTCTTTATTAGTTTTAACAACTTAGATCGTGCAGCATAACCAATTTGCCATAAGACAAATCGACCTTGGGATCTACCTTAAACTTAGCCCTTCAGTGTTGTCATTAAGACATCACCTTATCTCTAAGCAAGGTAGGTCTAGTTCACGAGTATTAATCGGAACGGTTTTCCCTAGAAAGGAGGTAATCCATCCGCACCTTCCGATACGGATACCTTGTTACGACTTCACCCCAATCACTACCCCCATCTTCGGCCTACATAAAGCAGGACTTCGAATGTTGATAGCTTTCGTGATGTGACGGGCGGTGTGTACAAGACCCGGGAACGTATTCACCGCAGTGTGCTGACCTGCGATTACTAGCGATTCCGACTTCATGGAGTCGAGTTGCAGCCTCCAATCCGAACTGAGACCGGCTTTGATGAGTTTAGCTCCGTCTTGCGACTTGGCGTCCCATTGTACCGGCCATTGTAGCGTGTGTGTCGCCCCAGACGTAAGGGACATGCTGACCTGACGTCATCCCCTCCTTCCTCCCCGTTGCCGAGGCAGTCTGATTAGACATATCTAACTAATCACGAGGGTTGCGCTCGTTAAAGCACTTAAGCTGACATCTCACGACACGAGCTGACGACGGCCATGCATCGCCTGTCACTAGTCCAGCCAAGCTGACATTTTTATCTCTAAAAACTATGACTAGGATGTCAAGTCTGGGTAAGGTTCTTCGCGTAGCCTCGAATTAAACCACACGCTCCACCGCTTGTGCGGGTCCCCGTCAATTCCTTTGAGTTTTAGCCTTGCGGCCGTACTCCCCAGGCGGGATACTTAACGCGTTAGCTTTGCTACTGGGAGGGGTCGATACCCCCCAACAGCTAGTATCCATCGTTTACGGCGTGGACTACCCGGGTATCTAATCCGGTTCGCTCCCCACGCTTTCGTGCCTCAGCGTCAGGATCAGTCCAGTGAGCTGCCTTCGCCATTGGTGTTCCTGCTTATATCTACGGATATCACTCCTACATAAGCAATTCCACTCACCTCTCCTGTCCTCTAGTCCGCTAGTTTGAAATACAAGCTTATGGTTGAGCCATAAGGTTTCGCACTTCACTTAACGGACCGCCTACGCAACGCTTTACGCCCAGTAATTCCGGGTAACGCTTGCCTTCTCCGTATTACCGCGGCTGCTGGCACGGAGTTAGCCAAGGCTTATTCGTATGCTACCGTCATATTCTTCGCATACAAAAGCAGTTTACGACCCGAAAGCCTTCGTCCTGCACGCGGTGTTGCACCATCAGACTTGCGTCCATTGTGGATGATTCCCTACTGCTGCCTCCCGTAGGAGTCTGGGCCGTGTCTCAGTCCCAG
>CAYQCN010000020.1:0-11137 GCA_964415975.1 uncultured Candidatus Saccharibacteria bacterium
CATACCAGAAGAGGTGCCTACTAAGGCTAGGGTCAAGACCGATGATTTGCGTAGTGTAGCTAAAGTGGCCGGCCTGTTTGCTCGCGAGAGTGCTGGTAGTGTGACTGTAGCTATAAACGAAGAAGACATGCACATACGCTCTATCGCTAGCCAGGTCGGTGAGAATACATCTGAGATAGATGCCGAGATAACTGGAGAACCGATAGAAGTAGCCCTAAATGGACGCTATATAAATGATGCTTTAAGTGTAATTAGCTCAGATGAGGTCGATATCGGGCTGACCGGCAAGGTCAACCCATGTGTCATAAAGCCAATAGATGATGATTCTTATTTGCATATAATCATGCCGCTAAGATCTTAGATCTTAGCCAGGTTTAAGGTCTAAGTGGTTAGGTTTTAGTATGAGTACTCAATCTTATAAAGATTTGATAGTTTGGCAAAAATCGATTGAACTTGTAAAGATTGTTTATGCATTAACTAAGCAACTACCAAAAGAAGAGGTGTACGGTCTAACTTCTCAAATGCGCCGTTGCGCGGTATCGATTCCATCCAATATTGCCGAAGGGCAAAAAAGAAACAGTATAAGTGAGTATGTACAATTCCTATATATAGCAAATTCTTCAGCTGCAGAACTAGAGACGCAGTTAATCATCACAAGAGAAGTTTATTCAAATATTGATACATTACAATGCCAGGAATTATTGCAGGAGGTGCAGAAAATGACATCTACATTGATAGGTAAACTAAAACCTAAAACCTCCAACCTATGACCTTAACTAATTTAAAATTAGTTAATTTTCGCTCTTATGAGGATGTTGCTTTTGATTTTGAGCCTGGGATCAATGTGATTACAGGTCCTAATGGTAGTGGTAAGACTAACATTTTAGAAGCGATTTACATTCTAGGTCTGACGAGGAGTTTTCGCGGCTCACTTCCCTCGGCTGTTAGGCGGGGTGAGGATTGGTTTCGTATTGAGTCTCGATTGGCTAGCGGTGACGATATGGCTGTAGTGTGGAAGAACAATCAGAAGGAGTGTCTCTTAAATGATGTGACCTATTCTCCGGCTGAGTATATTGTGAATATGCCGGTAGTTTTGTTTGAGCCTAGTGGACTGGATGTAGTCTATGGCGGACCAGCTTTACGTAGACAAATGATGGATAGGATATTATCAGTGACAGACCAGAACTATTTACGTTCTTTGGTGCAATTGAGGCGAATACTCAGACAGCGAAATACACTATTAAGAAGGCTAGATATGCCCAGGGACCAGATATTTGGTTGGGATGTTTTGTTAGTGGAGCAGGCGGCTTATATCCGCGAATCTAGAGAAAAGCTAGTGGAGCAGCTAAAGGCTAAGGTGCCCAGTCTTTATAAGAGCATTGCAGAGTCGGATGATGCTATAGAGCTTAAGTACAGTTCACAAACTGAAAATGGCGGTGATTATACCGACAACTTGCTTACTCAGCTGGAGGGTGGTTTAGATCAGGATTTTCGCTATGGATTTACTCGTTTTGGCCCGCATAGGGACGATTTGTCGGTAATATACAACACCAAAGCCTTAGCTGATGTCGGCTCGCGTGGTGAGGTACGCACCACCGCCCTCACCTTGACCCTGGCTGAGTTTGACTACATCAAACAGTCGAGTGGTAAGTTGCCGACTGTTTTGCTGGATGATGTATTTAGCGAGCTAGACGTGAGCCGTCAGCGAGCTTTGTTGGATGTGGTTGAGGATACGCAGGTAGTTATCACCTCTACTGAGCTACCAAGTGCTATAGAGGCGCGTTATAATCATATACAATTACCATGAAGCATATCGATGAAATCATGAAGCAAAAGGCAGAGTCTTTAGATTTGGGTCGAGGCGATCAGCTGGCCGAAATCCAAGAGGTGCTAAACGGTATATATCCGGGCAGAGTCCGAGCTAAACAGCTTCAAAACGGAGTGCTTACTATAACTACCCCAAGCTCAGCTGTAGCTAGTGATTTACGCCTGCAACAAGAGTATGTATTAAAGAAAATAAAAAACAATAAAAATAACGTCAGTATTATGCGTATAAAGATTTCTGTTTAATTTTTATTCACTTACAAAAAAGTCATCATCACCATATGCATCCTCTGATTCAGGGGGCTGTCTTCTGATCTTTTCGTCAGCCCAATATTCACCAGGAAATTCATCTATAAGGTAGTCTTCATTGTAGAATATATCGTATAAATCATCTTCGAAACCAATATCTTCTAATCTGTCTAGGGCTACCCTTCTGTGTTCACGTATATGATCTTTGTATTTTTTAACTTCCGGACTGTCTGATGATGCGCTGGCGGGTGGTGGCGGAAACTCTCTTGTTAATGTGCGTATAATTATTGATACTTTGCCCTCATCACGTCTAAATGGTGGCCTATAGTCTATTTCATAATAATTTTGATATATAGGCAGGGTTTCTTCAAACTGAGACAATTCATCAGTGGTTAAACCCTCCTCTGGCTCATACGCTTCCGGGTCTCGATTTGGACACTCAATGATTGTTTCTCCAGTATCTTCATCAATATATTCTATACAATCTTCAGGGTCATTATCAGTAAGTATAATTATTGCAAAAACGATAATTATTAATAAAACAAACGATGCTGTGGCGGCTAAAGCTTTTTCTTTTTGTGACAAGCTTGATAACAAATTCATCGCTGTACTACTCCCCAGAATCTCCGTCCGTTATCTATTTCATCACGCGAGTATTCGTGATCAAGCGGGTTGTGATTTGCTGAGTCGCCAACTAAAAAGTTACCATTATCAAGTTCAGCGCGTATAACGATAATGTGGCCTCCCGATGTATATGGAGGTGGGGAGTCTTTACCTGTTGCAATAACAAGCCCACCTTCGTTTAATGTATTTGTTGCACTTTCAAGACTCCCCTCGTGATTTATTACCTGTAAGGCTCCATTGCTTAGATCTTCTGGGCCATTTTCCATCAGGGCGTGACGACTACCTTCTTCAACGTGATATTGGTTTTCATTGCTGTAGTCGGCAACATCAACCGGTGTTATATTAGGGTCGTACATATTTGCTAAAACCATAGCTACAGCAGCTGGCCCGCAGCCACCTCTACACATGTAACTATTATCTACCCCGCTAATGTGTTCGCGTAAAAGTGGATAGTCTGCCCATTCATCATCGCATTGGCGATAATGAATAAATTCACCTGTTGGTATAGATGCACAAAAACCTCTTCCTAGACTTGACCCATCTGGTGGCGGATTGCTGTTGGATGTTATTTCTGAAGATGGGGGGAATAAGTCATTTTCTGCTATGTAGTCTTTGAAATTATTTATAGTATTAGTTACCTTTTGAGCGTATTGAGGGTCGGTTGCATAACCGGCATTAGCAACCTCTATAATGAATTGGTGTGCATCGTTCGGATAGTTTAAGGCTTCTTCATAGCGAGAACCACCACCCGCGTTATAGATTAGATCGACATACCCCAAAAAACCAGCATACGCATTTTTATAAGCTCTAAATTCGTCTTCTATCTCTACCTGTTGACCGTCTATGAACTCAGTTGTCATCCTTGTAACTACTGGACCATCCCATGATGCTCCAGGTTTTATACCAAAAAAATTATAAGCATCTTCTGTAAGACCAGACCCACCCCAGGCTGACTCATGGGCTGCTTGAGCAAGTATTACTTCATAAGGTATGCCATGTTCTTGTCCTAGTTCGAATGCAATCTCACCGTATCTTTCAGTGAAAGCCTCAACACCTATAGCTTCAGTCTGCTCTCCGCCACCCAAATCATCACGAAAACAAATATCGCTAGGATCAGAGTCATCGTAGTATAAAGGAGCTCCAAGGTTAAGCGTCTGATTTTCTCTAGGGCTAATTGATGCAGCTGGTTGAAATGTTGATACAGTTATAAAACAAGCCAAAACAAATACATATGTTAATTTAGATATTATTTTTGTAGTTTTTTTGGTGGGCTGTTTTTTAAATAGCATGGTATTGTAATTTATCTTTCCTTTATGGTGCATGTTCCGGCCCTCTTGGTACCTTTTCTTCGTCTAGATCGATATGAAAATGATTAGCATGGCCTTCTATGCAGCGTATTTCAACTGGATTGCCTTGCTCATCTGCATAGTCTGATATTGCGTTTACGGATCCATCACCACCATCACAGTACCAAATATTACCTATTAAACCTGTGTCGACAAGCATTTTACCGAGATCGATAGTAGCCTCGGTACTATAGTTTGCCGAGCTAGTTCGAGCAGCTTCCGGGTTACCTTTAGCGTTGAGGTCGGCTGCTATACCCCAGCGATGGCTAACATGTGGAGCACCTGCGTTCAAGTCGCCAATATCTAATCTTGATTCAGGGCCATACTGGTCGTAATAATTATTTGCAACTGTGTATAGAACCTCAATAAGTTCTAGGTGACCACAACGCCTAGCTTCTGTTGATCTCATCGTATATATACCGTCTTCAGACTCAGGCATTTTATAATACGGATCTGGGCAACCTTCTTGAGTTAGATTATCTGGTGTCATGAGGCCTTGATTTGAGCTGTAATCTCTATCGCTACCGCTATGACCCTCTAAGTCGCACCGGTCTTCATGGCTTAGACAATCTATTACGTTCATTAAATCTTGATCAAGTCGTCTCAGTCCAACCCTTTCCCAGAATTGTCTAACGGTATCTCCACGACCTCTGGAGTCGGTGTATGATAAAGATTCAGGGCTGCGGCAGTCAAATCTAGTACCTCCAAGTTGTTGATTAAAAGGCGTACCCCAGCCAAACTGTTTAACCCACGGAGGGTTTCCGATGTTCTCTACGCCCGGTACTGTTATAGTTATAACCTCTACCGGATTGCCTAGCGCGTTTGTGACAAGTTCGTTATATCTATAGCTAGTCCATTCTTCCATTTCATAGTATGGAGGTTCCATGCACTTATTTATGAGCTCGTACATCAATACTGCGTCGCGCCACCTGTCTGTCTCACACTCAGTTAGTTCGCCATCAGGGTCATCTGGATCTGGTGGACCTTCGAAGTTGTAGTACACCATCAAATCGGCCCTTATCTGCTCTCCGTTTCCAAGTTGCTCTAGTCTCTCCCTTTCTTCATCTGGAAGTTCATCCCATTTAAACCCTTCCATCTCGTCAAATGTGCAGTAGTAACCTCTGCCTTCTAGATCAAACTCCTCGCCGTCAACATAGGCAATAAATTCGTCGTTCTCTACGGGGTCTATTTCGTCGATGGCACGACTCTCGTAATGAAACTGCTCAATGCCGTAGTTGTCGAACTCGTCTAGATGATTATCAGCACTGACAGGCATTGAAATTCTACTAAAGGTGTTAGCGATAGTGCTTGAAAAGTTTAAGAATGGCCGTATTAAATCAGATCCTCTTAGAGGTCCATTACTCATAGCAACTTGAGACAGGGCGGAACGATGATTTTGTGGTGACATATAGCGCCAAACAAAACCTCGCTCTCTGTCTTCTTGGGCATATTCACGAAAATTGTCTAGTCTCTCCTCATTCATCTCATCGCTCGGTGGCGCACCTTGGTTTCTGGAGTTTTCGGAATTGGCGACATTGCTCCCCATATCGGTCTGAGCGAAAAGCTCTTCCGGTGTTTCAGGAACTAAACCATCGTAGGCGGCGTTTAATATAGCGGTACCTATTATAAATGCAGCGAACTCTCCGACTCCAAGTCGGGCAACACCGGCAAGACCACCTGTAAATATCGTGATAGTCCATTCTACCGCTGCTAGGCTATAAGAAACTACGCCTGATGCCAATACTGCGCATGCAGAACCAGCACGGCCAAAAGTAAGAGTGTTGATGAGGTCTCCGGTTCCAAGTATTGTACGTGCCCACAGTGTGTTTTCTGCCGCGAAAGACATATCTATATCGATCTCGTTCCCATCGGGTTCCTGGCGGGTGTTGCGCTTCCATGCTGCTGTATTAGAGAAGCTATAATCTCGCTCTTCTACATCTGACTCACCGTCAAGTCCTAGTTCTTGAGCCGAGCCTTCTATTTCTATAAATTCCTCACCGTCCTCTTCTATGATTGTTAAATCATCTTCACTGATGCTGTCTGCAGCATCGCTGTCGGCCTGGACAACAGTTCTAGTTTCGTAGAACTCATCCATGAAGTCGGCTGCTTCATCACCATGAACATTCTCTCCGGCCGATGCTTGTGATCCAGCGGTATGTATATCGGCTCCTCGAGACATGAGAATTTCATACCGTTCTTCTTCGTCGGGAATCACGTCATCAATTATGGCAGCCGCGCACCCTGCGGCTATAAGAGCAGTCGAAACATTACCTTTTGTTATGCTCCTTATGCTTTGTGCCCTCGTGCTTCGAGGATTATCGGAAGTACGAGCCGTTTCTACTGCATCTTGAAAGGGACCGGGTACATTGCGTGTGCTTGTGCTTGCCCGAGCAGAGTCCGTGCCTCTTATGCGATTGCCAGGATTTCTGTATCCCTCTGCAGTGCGTGGATTGCCTTCAAATATACTCCATGAACGCGGACTTAGACCGATTCTACCTCTAACTGTGTTGATACGTCTGTTTATAGTCTCTCTAAAGTTGAAACGTTGGTTTCCCCGTATAAACATGCGGTTTTCAGTGTTGTTTACCCTGTTCATGCGGGTTTGATCACTACTTATGGCATTAGCCTGTCGCCCCATTCGAGTGTCGTTGTTGCGCAGCTCGTTTGTCCTGTTGATTATATTGGCTACTCTACTTCCGGCATTTCTGTTATTAGGTCCAAAATTGAAGTCGCCAAGTATACTACTCATCCATATTATCTGGCTTGACGGTGTTAGTACTGTAGTAATAAAGATTGCAACTGAAATTATGAAAGCTATAATTCCACCACCACTGACAGCAGCTTTTTTATTTCTTTTTATAAAACTTAGCGCACTTAATACTCTTCCCCATGGAGTTGCTTTCATGGCGGTTGAAGCCGCTCCGCTTTTAGCGGCTAGCTTCTCAACGCCTTTATCGGCTCCTTTTTTAGCGGCCTGCTTGCCTAAACCATCATCTTGATTGGCGTAGTCTTCGGCATCTTGAATGCCTTGATTAACATCACTCTCACCGAGTGAATTGTAATAGGATTCTTCTGGTGTTACATCGTTTTCTTTTGTGTCTGGCATATAATCAAAATTTTATTAGCTTATTATACACTATTAATTACCGAATAATTATTACGATTACTGCTCTTGTCCTGGATCTGGTTGCTGGGCTTGATTTTGGCTTTGAGCTAACTGTTCCATGGCTGCTAGGTGCTTAGGGTCAGTTGTAATAAGTTGAGTTTCTGTCGGACTAGCCTCTATACGCACATGGACATGATTTGAACCGGCAAAGAAAAGACCTTGCCCAACAGGGAATTGACTAAGCCGTTTCTTTTCCTCGCTAGTCAGCTTGAAGGTTTCTGCGACCAAGTCTACGGCTGACGGCGACTGCTTGAGCAGAATCTGCATACTTGAGTTTGACACAACTGCCCTTCCGAGACGAGATGTCAAAAAGTCTTCCACGTCTTGGGATATGGTAGTAAGCCCAAGGGCGTATTTTCTCGCCCTTTTAGCTATTGAGAATAAGAAGTTGGCTGAATCCTCATATTTCATAAGCTGCCACGCCTCATCAACTATCAGGAATCTCTCTCTTTGGTCTGATTTGACCCGGTTCCATATGTGATTGAGGACTATATACATAGCGATTGGGCGAAGCTCCTCTTCTAGATCTCGAATGCTAAAGACTAAAAAGTTGTTGTCGAGTGAGACGTTAGATTGATTTGAGAATATACCAGAAAACGTACCTTGGGTGTATTTTCTCAGTCTTTGAGCTAGGCTGGGGCCGGTACCCGCCATGTTAACCAGTGTGTCATAAAGGTCATTTATAGTAGGTGGTTGGGCATTATGAGTGTGGGGGTCGCTAGTAATTCCGCGTGAGGCGTAAGTATTTATAAGTGCCATGTCTAGATCAGCTTCTTCGGCGGCTGTAATGTTAGCTCCAACGCTTCCGTCGTCTTTTTGGTGAGTGCTTCCCATCATTAGCCTGAGCATGCCGTGAAGAGTTATCAGGTTGGCTCTAAGCGCGTCATCAGCTTCTTCTGAGTCAGTGACTGAAGGTAAATCGAAAGGATTGACGTAAGTGTCTGAGTTGAGGCTGAGGTTGATGTAGGTCCCGCCTACTGCATTGCTGAGTCTTTCGTATTCATTCTCTGGGTCTATGATAATGATTTGCCTGCCCATCATTAGGTTGCGCAGGGCCTCCAATTTAACAGTAAAAGATTTACCTGCACCAGATTTGGCAAAAACTGCCATGTTGGCATTTTCTTGAGAGAAACGGTCGAAGATGACTAGGCCGTTGTTGTGCATGTTGATGCCGTATAACACACCTTCGTCTTGGGAAAGGTCGGCCGATGTAAAAGGAAAGGTGGTCGATAGCGCTCCAGTATTGAAGTTTCTTTTAATTTGCAACTGGTCGTTTAGGTGTGGAACGGTTGAATTAAAGGCCTGCTCCATCTGTACGCTGGCAACTTTGGTATAGACTAGCTGCTGGCCGAATATGCCTTCGATCTTGCGCTGAATGTATGACATTTCTTCTAGGCTATCGGCATACATTGTCACATATAGACCGAAACGGAAAAATCTATCCTCTCCAACTTGAAGCCTGCTTCTTAGCTCTTCCGCATCCTGTATGGCGGCTTGGGCGCCCGGGTCTCTTACGCGGCCTTTTTCGGCATTTATTTGAATATCTGCTTCTAGTTGAGAAACCTTTTTGCGTAGGTTTTCAAGTACCACTTTACTGTCTACCGGGTAGATAAACATACTTATATCTAGTTCCTCATCGAGGTTGATAATGGGAGATAGCCAGCCGGTATACACTTGGCGAGGGTATCCATAGACATACAAGGTTCTCGCCAGTCTGGTTCCGATTCTCATCTGTGATGACTCAAACTCTAAACTTGATGGAGCTATAAAGTCACGTAGACCAGTTATACCCTCTCTAAATTGTCGCTCCACCTCTTTTTGTTCGCGCCGTCGCTGCTCTTCTGCTATATTGACTGGATCTTTTTTCTTAAACAACCCCATATTAGCTAGACCCTCCCGGCAGAACCTGTTTGGCTTGACCGTCGCCTTTTTCTATCATGGCTGCCTCTAATTGCTGCACATCCACAAGCTGCTCCTGTTTGGACGTAACGGGGTTGTATACTTTGTAGTAAAGCTCAATTAACTCCTGTGTGTTTAATGGCACAGACTGGATTCCGATCTGGGTGAGACCATTAACCACACTCCGTACCTGTTGAGTCAGCTCTTGTTTATTTTTTCTGAAGTCGGCCTCATTGACAGTAACCACGTCTTTAGGTTTTGAGCTAAACAGCTCTGTAAACTTCTTGGCACCACTACTCAGGCCTTCGCTAGATTCAAAAGTATTTGGATAGTAAGGCACCACAACATAAAATTGCTTATCCATTATATTAGCCGCCTCTATGAGATATTTGACATAGGCTATATAATCCTCCATGAGTAGGCCCAGTAGTATGTTGTCTTGATTTTGCCGTATTTGGTCTAGCTTATCTAAATATTCGTCTAGATTGATATTTTGGCTTTTTATATAAATCTGGACAGGAAACCATAGCGAGTTTAGGAAGTGTTGGTAAGAGTACTCTACTCCCTCTCTTTCTTGTGGGCTCATCAAGTCAAAGTTGATAGACTGGCACATGACTACTGCTCGTAGTGAACCGTCTTGCATGATGACAATACCATCTCTTATTTCAGATATCAGAAGTGACTTTTGTGAAGTGTTATCTTGCTTATTGGTTTGTTTGGACTCTTTTGGTTTGTTGTGTCTGTTTTGGGGGCTAAGTGGTTGTTTGGTCGGGTTTTGAGGGTTTTGCACGGTTGGGTTTTGCTGGGTGCGGTCTGGCAATGACTGGCCTTGTCCAGGGGCTGGATCTGAGGTTGGCTGGTTGTTTGGGTTTTGATTTTCTTGATACATTAGCGCAACTTAATATCTTCCCCTTCTTGTAGTTCTTGGTCTGAGCGCCGATTGGCTGCAGCAGCAACTTGGCTGACACTTAGGTCTTCTGTTGGTAATGTTTCCAGTATAGCAGAACCTTTTTGTATCTGTTCTTGTTGTCCTTCTTGGGGTATAGATGTGTTTTGATTTGTCTGGTCTGCGACAGTAGGAGTGTAGACATCCTGAGTTTTGGTTTGACCTGATTGAGAGGGTGGGTCAATGCTTTTTTCGTGCTTTGGTGTATAGTTTTCAGCCATCTTCTCGCCTTTGTCTATCGCTTCTTTCATTTCTTTAAGTAATTTTTCGCGCTGATCCTCTGTACTTTTTTGTAGCATGTTGTCAATTTGCTGGTTTTTGGGGTTTGAATCGTCCATGATGTCTTCGTCTTCTGACACATCATCCGTATATGTTGGCTGTTGCGGCATAAATAGTCTGTCGTCTTGAGCTTGATACATGTTGTCTTGAGGGGTTGCCAGGTCCAATCTCTTTGTGGCCCAGCCGCGGGTATCAACTACTTGAGCCAATCTTTCTAGTTGACCATGCACCTGGGCTATGTCTTGTTTGAGTGGAGGAGGGGTTGGCTTTTTCTCAGGAGTGATTACTAGATGATCATAAAAACCTTCCGGATCCCAAACTCTTTGTCTGGGTCGTAGTGTGTAGTTAAAGAAAGAAAGCAGGTACCTTTCTACTGGCTGGTCCTCTCTGCGAAATACGGCTAAACCGCCAAACACAAGGATGACCGGAAAAGGTAGAAACCCTAAAAATATTGAAGCTTGAAATAAGGCCCAAGAAACCAATCCAGCACCAGCCGCAATCAACATAAATATAAACTGCTTAAACGTTAGTGGGCCTAGTAGCTTATCTTCTGCTTCTACATCTTGTGGAATTCTATAAGTAGCCATATGCGTTAAGTATAATCTAGAGTTGGCACTACGTGCAAAGAACGATGTTTATATTGTGGTTATAGGCCAAGATCATCTAATTGCCTGGCGGTCTAGAGCCTGGAGGTATATTGAAGTCAGAGTCGCCTGGCTGGATGATGCCGCCAGGTCCAGACCCAGGACCCTGGCTGCCACCCGAACCACCACCGGGAGACGGAGGCGGAGGTGGAGGCGGAGG
>CAYQCN010000021.1:0-10340 GCA_964415975.1 uncultured Candidatus Saccharibacteria bacterium
GCACCAAATATCAGAATTAGAGCCCGAAAGGGCTTTTTTCTTTGTTTCGACAATGGTTTTAAAGGGGTCGTTTAGCTCATAAGACAACTTTTTGTCGTTAAGTTCAATGTTTGAAAGTACGAATTCTAATAATTTGTTTTGCAGAGCTTCGTCGCTGTTTTCCGATAGCTCTTCGGCTCGTTGGGTCTGATCTAAAAGATAAGAGTCGGCCAACTGAAATCCCTTTTTGCCATATTTAATACAATATATTAGAGAAATGGGAGAGGGACGAGTATGGTCTAAAGGGTAGGTGGCGGCCAGGCGCTTAAGTTTGCGCAGATATTGGCCGCCACCTACCCTTCGAATTAAGCCTGTTCACTGTTCACTAATTGGAACAGATAGCCATTCGATAGCTTCTTGCAATGTCGCAACTGCAACCACTTGCATTCCTGACAAGTCCATGTCATTAAGCCGATGCGCCTGTGCTTCTGGAACCAGCAGTACATCCACATCAGCGCGTTGAGCCGCTTGAGCTTTTTGCTCTAAACTACCAATGATAGAGACCGTACCATTTGACGTCACGCCACCAGTGCCGGCGATATGTCGACCTTGCGACAAGTTCTCATCAGCGGCTTCTGAGTAAGCCACCAAAGCAATCATTAAACCATGAGATCCACCGCTTGAAAAATTGCGAAATAACTTCCCGAAATTTACGCCCCCACTCAAATCTTGTGGAGGATTTTGCCCTGCATGGCTCAAACCGACAGCGACAGCTGCAGGCTCATTAATTTTGGGTCGGTGCTCTAATGGACCCGACAAGACATCCACTGCAGGTCTACCAGAACTTTCAAATGCTCTTTCATGCAGCGCCTCAACAACTAGCTGAGGGCGACCAATCGAAGTTAGCCAATAAAATTGGCCATCTCCAGGCGGAGAGACTTCCCGCCCCTCAATATACAACCTGCTATCGAGACGTAAAGCAATTCCCAATGTGTTAGACATGTCGTACTTCCAAGGTATAGGCAGCATCAAAAAAATCAATCCTGCCACAAGTAACCGCCAAGCACGAATCTGCCAGGGCTTCAACTCCATGAATGCATTGTCTAGCAAAGCTTTGTTTGCCATGATTCATCCTTTTATCCTCGTCCCCCTGTCAAATAGCCAAGCTTGCACTTGACCTCGTCAGAACAAAATGCTCTGAATATGTCTATTGTACATAATACAGAATAAGACTAGAAGTATTATTTGCAATATTTGTCAACAAACAAATTATTTCTGCATACGTCTTCCTGAAAAATAATTTATGAATTGGAGTCTGATATATAAGGTCGAACTTGACGGCATTAATGAATTCGCATCAACATCGATGTCTGATTTTATAATTTACACTGGACAGGGATATATATCGAAATCAACACAGGTAAAATGCGATTTTTAACAAAAGCTTACACTCTAAACCTTGACTACGAACATCTGCATTACGTACTTCGCAAAACTTCACCTGAAGATAGGCATTAATAGCAGTAGCCGAAAGATCAAATAAGCTCAACCAAAAATATAAATCCTTTCATAGGCCTAATAGCCGAACCCAACAAACAACGCGCCACATACACCTCAATATCAAATCAAACGTTCATTTTGAGATGTGAAGCATAAATCTTGTTATTGTTGAAAGATAAGATAGGTCTGTAAACAAAGCAATTTAAAAACTATTCCACGCTAAACAAAAAATCAGTAATTTAAAAATCATGTTATCTAACCATAGGCGGCAGGCTCGAATTCGATCGCACTTGGCCTCTCTGTGGGCTGTAAACACAAAACGCTTCAAAGCATTGGTAGGTAGCTGGGCATGTTTTACATTCATGCACATAGCCACGCCATTACAACTAAAAACCTCATCGAGCATGTGATTATGTATACTTTCAACTTCCACGTCTACTAACTACTATTTTGCCAAAACTGCCATATGGCTTGGGTCGAGTCGGGTACTTGGCTAGAAAATGTAGGCATTCGCCACTGTGGCCATCTATGACGCTGGTTGTGATAGATGCGTTGCTGCAATAGCTCTCCATTGCCCCATCTATAGGAATCGTATTCTTCTCCTTCATCTATACTCAAGGTGCCAGCATCTAGCTGACTTGCCCACATCTGGCCAGTCTCTTTAGCTGGCAGAAAGCTAAATTCTTCTCCTTCATGCCTATCCTTTATCGGCACATACCTGTCATCGTCACCATTTAAGAGCATGATCGGGGTTTGAGCACTAGATATATCTAACTTATCAGAATTACTACCTACACCACTCATCACAGCTGCTCCGCCAGCAAAAGTGCTGGGTGCTTCATGAAGAAGTTTTTGCGCTAGTGCACCGCCATTTGAAAACCCGACCACATAAATATTATCGCTATTTATGTTATGGTCTTCAAATATATCGTCTATCATATCGAGGATAAATTGAGTATCCTCGACACCACTGACGAAAGACCTACCGCAGCAAAAATCGGCATTCCAGGAGTTGTTCTTGCCGCTAGGTAAAGCAAGCGTATAGTCCTCTTCATCGGCCAACAGATGTAGCCCCGAATAGGCCGCCAGCCAAGTTGGCCTATCGCCCAATCCATGAAGGGCTATGACCAGTGGTTTCTCTTCTTGGTCGCTAGAATTATACAGCCTGTATACACGGTCTTCACCACTAGATCGCACTGTATCTTGAAATGTAAATAGCAGACGCCAGTCACTCCTGCCCAACACTAATACCGGAACCAGCACAACCAAAATCAAAGTAGAAATCAATACTATAATTACAATACGCATCAATTAAATATTCTATACCAAAAACAGATATTAGTAGACCAATCTTTCACAGCCTAGTGATAGCAGAAGTGCTATACTTAGGCTGCTTAGTAGATGCAATACCTAGCACAAACAAAGGATTAATTAATCGCACACGATGCCACAGCCAAGCAATACTGCCGTTTTAATATGGGGTAATCAATTGTCTGCTGAGTACAATTCTGCACTTGCCGCTCCACCTAAAGCACAGGTCATCATGATTGAATCGACCAAAATGTGTCGCAAATACCCTTATCACAAGCAGAAAATACGCTTCATCCTCAGCAGTATGCGTGAGTTTGCCCAAAAGCTGACGCAAGAAGGACGCAAAGTTCACTACGTCAAGTTGGAAGATGGCTTTGAAGGCTTCTATGATGCCCTGGAACATCTAAGCCAAGAACACTCTATAGATAAAATTGTCGCTATGGAGTCAAGCGACAGAAAGCCGAGCACCAAGCTGAGAGAGTGGTGTGAGACAATGGGCTTGGAGGTAGATATAACCGCAAACAGCCTCTTCCTCACAAGTAAAGATGAGTTTGCTGACTGGGCAGATGGGCAAAAGAGCCTGAAGATGGAGAATTTCTACCGCTGGCAAAGGCAGCGTCTCAATATACTAATGGATAGCGATGGGCCTCTAGGCGGTAGATGGAATTACGATCAAGACAACAGAAAGCCACTGCCTTCAGGCTATGAATTGCCCGCCATAGACTTCCCCGCGCCTACCAATATCTCTCAAGAAGTCACAAAGCTTGTAGAGCATAGGTTTGCTGATCATCCAGGCAGCCTTGAGACCTACTGGCTGCCTGTCAATCACGAACAGGCCCATGCTTGGCTGGATAGCTTCATAGACAATAGACTGGAAGATTTTGGAGCTTATGAAGATGCTATGGCTAAAGGCCAGCCATTCCTCAACCATTCTGCTCTATCTGCCATGCTAAATGTTGGTCTGCTACACCCTGGAGACATTGTAAATACCATTAGCCGCGCTCGCTGCAGCCTTAATTCAAAAGAAGGCTTCATCAGGCAGGTCATAGGCTGGCGCGAGTTTATGCATCAGCTATATCACTACAAAGATGAGACATGGATAGAGTCAAACTATTTCGGGTTCACCAAAGACCTAGAAGAAGAATGGTGGCAACTGCAAGCCACCAAGGATGAACCGCCTATAAAAGACGTGCTAAAGCGCCTAGATCAGTATGGCTACTCGCATCATATTGAACGGCTGATGGTGCTTGGTAATTTTATGCTTCTTTCTGAATACAAGCCGCAATCAGTCTATGATTGGTTTATGTCTATGTACGTTGATGCCTATGAGTGGGTGATGGTACCAAACGTTATTGGCATGAGCCAATACGCTGATGGCGGTATAGATAATGGCGGCTTTGCTACCAAGCCATATATCTCTGGCACCAATTACTTGCAAAAGATGGGTAGATGGTGGCCTAGCCAGTCAAGGGCTAAAGACAGCGAATGGACAACCATGTACTGGGATTTCCTTAAAAATAACAAATCAAAGCTTATAAACAACCATCGCCTGAGACCCCTATACTATCGTTTAAAGGGTTAGGCCTGTAAGATTAAGTAGTAAACAAAGTTCATCAGTAATGAATTAAGGGACAATTGTGTTTTGTGGTGCCGCGGGGGAGACTCGAACTCCCACGACCAGTGTGTTGGTCACTAGGCCCTCAACCTAGCGCGTCTGCCAATTCCGCCACCGCGGCCTACAACTTAAATTATACACTGCGACACTAACGCACTGTTACTGTATCTGATTTGGCAGGATTGGGCAATCTGTGTCAATGGTGGGCTTTGGGCATATGTTCATAAAGATGATCGATGTTGTGTTCATGACGAAGCTGCTTTCTCAAGTTGTCCTTATCGACATCTATCTTTACGCCTGGATTAAGTATTTTGTGTGGATCAAATATATCTTTTACGTTACGAAATAGCTCATACATCTCACTACCATATAGCTCACGCAAGTAAGGCCCGCGCAAGCGGCCATCATTGTGCTCTCCGGTAGTGCTACCACCCAGCTCAAATATCATTTGGTAGAAATCGTCCATCAGTTTAAATACTGTCTGCCTATCTGTAGCGTTGCTCAGATCGAGAAATGGTTGCATATGGAAATTGCCATCACCTATATGACCCCAAAGAGCAAGGTCTAAGTCGTACTTATCAAACAGCTCATAAGACCTCTCGATGAACTCAGGCACCTTATCACTTGGCACTACACCATCCTCTATAAACGGCAAGGCCTTCTTCTTGCCCTGCTCCATCCACATGATTGCCGCTGCACCACGGCGTACCTTCCACAACACATCTTGCTCGTCTACATCGGTGGAGATGCGCACATTAGTGGCAAGTTCGCGAACAATTTTTTGTGCTTTTTTAACGTTGCGTTTTCTGGCGCTGACTTTGTCTTCATCGAACTCGACCAGAAACATAATCTTGGGTATGCCGTCTTCAATAATATCCTCTACTTGTGATGGTTGGTGACGCTGCAAGAAATCTAGCAGGTGATAGTCGACCACTTCCATGGCACTCGGTTTTAGCTGGCGAAGCGCTTGAGCCGCCTCTCCTGCTTTAGCTAAATTGTCAAACGACATCAACATAAGGTGTGTATCTGGGTTGTAGGCTTCAGTAGCAAAGGTAATCTCAGTAACGGTACCCAAAGTACCTTGCGAGCCAATAATCAGTCGAGACAGGTCGAAGCTACCATCAGGTCGCCTCACATCCCATAGTGCATAGCCGGCTGAGTTCTTGCTAACCTTGGGTCTAACTTGCTCTATCAGATCAGCATTATCTAATAATAATCCATCGACAGCTCTATAAATGTCACCCTCCATATCAGTCTGGCCTTTTTTGCGATTAAGCTCGCGCTTGCTTAATGGACGAGTACGGATTACTTGGCCATTGGCAAGAACCACCTCTAGCTCTTTAACATAATCCGCGGTTGAGCCATACTTGAGTGTCTTCTCCCCGCTCGCATTATTGGCTACAGCTCCACCTACTGTGGAATACTCAATACTAGATGGATATGGCGGCAAAAACCTACCATGTGAGTGCAAGGTGCGCTGCAGATCACCGTACAACATTCCCGGCTCTACAGTTACACTGTCTCTATCTATATCTAGCAATCTATTTAAGTGCGCCGGCATGACCATAATCAAACCTTGCCCTAGCGCGCCACCGCCCTGGTCGGTGCCCTTGCCACGTGAAGTTATGGGCATGCTCTTGCCTCGCTCAGCAAGCTGCCAACTAAATTTGCTAACCTTGCGAACGTCTGTAACGTTTTGCGGGTAGACTATAGTCTGTGGCTGCAACTTAAATATGCTGCCATCAGTTGAAAAATAGTCGCGTGCAGATTTTGTATCTAACACCTCACCTCGAAGATGCTTGCCTAGATGTTCTGTGAGTTTGCTCATTGCTGTATATGATAGCAGGTTTCAAGTACGATATAAATTATTGCTGTTGATAAAATTAGCGCAAACGTTTAAGAGCTGGCTCGGTATTTATTGTCCAGTTCTCTACGCTATGAAAACGATGCTCTGTGCTCATGACTTCTTCTACTTTAGCGCCTAGTACTTGCTCACGCTGAATATGAAAGTGTCTACTCCTGTAAAGCGGCAAAGCCGGAGCGTCATCAAGCCAGACAGCCTGAAAAGCTTCATATTTTGCCGACCGCAAATCTTCATCACTACGAGTACGACCGTCTTCTAGGTTGATGTCGGCTATATCTGAACTGTATTGCGAGATATTACGGCCCTGCTCGCCGATTTGAGATGAATGCCAATAAGCGTAAACGTCTGGGTCAGGGCCTAGCGCCACACCGAATATTAATATGTCAAAGTCGCGCTCAGATATTATATCTTGCTGAAGACTGCTACTGCTATAGCTCGCTTGATTGACCACAATGCCTAGATCCTCTAGCTGAGAAGTGACAACACTGGAGGCGGTCTCGTACTGTTCGCGCGACTGTGTGGCTAGATCTATCTCTAGGCGTTCACCGCCCCTTTTCCAGCCACCATCCGTATTCTCCCAGCCGGCTTCAGCTAACAACTCTTGGGCTTCTTCTTCTCCAGACTGAAAGTCGAGACTTATATAACCTAAGTGACCCGGCCTAAGAGAGCTGCTCGCCAATACAAAGTTGCCATCAAGCTCTTCTAAGACTGCGCTTCTATCAATCGCTTTGAAGAGAGCTCTACGAGTGTTAACGTCTTCAAATCTATCAGTGTTGATGAAGCTAAAAACTTGCGTAGTCGTCTGCAGAGACAACTTCCTAGAGCTATCTATACTGATATCCGATATATTAAAATTACTACCGGCAACCATACTGCTAAGCTCTCCTCTATTATATGCATCTACCATGTCTTCTTCGTCTTCATATACAGCCAACACAAACCTATCAAGCTGAGCCTCTTCTCTGTGGTAGTCCTTATAACGAACCATATGGATATTGCCAGAACTTGTAATGCGCCCAAACTTAAACGGTCCAGAGCCGACAGGATCTTGGCCGAAATCAGCTATCCGCAACTGACTAGGCTCTACATCGCCAAGAATATGCTCCGGCACAATGCCTGTTGTCAATTGATGTAAAAATGGTGCATAGGGGTTTGGTAGCTCGAAGCGAACCGTAAGATCATCTATTACTTCTATATCTATATCGGCCCACTGGACCTGAAGCGAGGAGTCTGTAGTTTCATTTTTGATAGTTTTGAAAGTGTAGGCTACATCTTCCGCAGTGAGCTCGACTCCGTCATGCCACTTGATATCTTCTTTTAATTCAACGGTATATACCTCCCCATCTTCATCTAGCTCATAATTAGAGGCTAGATCCTTCTCTAGTTGACTTGAGCCGTCATAGCGAAATAAGCCACTAAATACCAACTGCTCTACCGACCGACTTACACGATCTCCTTCGAATATCGGATTAATAACCTCTATCTCGCCAACTACTCCTTCTCGAAATTCGCCACCGCTAGCGGGAGCTGGCTCCAAGTACAGGTCGGCCAACCTCGCCTGGTTAGCATATAGGAGGCTACCGGCAATTACGAATATGGTCAGCCACGCAAACAAAAACCGCTCCGCTTGCCTAAGACTTTTGCCTCTCAAATAGTCTTGATATAGTTTAGATAGCTGGCGAGCAAGCTTACGCCATCTTTTTTTAGCAGCTTTAAGCGAGCGTTTCCAGATATCAGACGGGTTCTTCATACAAAATCTTTTATGCAGACATGATGCCGAGCACAATAGAAAGGGCAAATACAATTGCAAACAGTATCGTAAGCTGGTGCATCACAAGCTCAATTCCACGCCTAGTAAAATGAAACGAGCTATCACCACCAAAAGCCTCACCGAGACCGGTACCTCGATTTTGAGCCAATATCATAACTATCATCAATATAGCGGCTACAACTGCGATAATATTAAATACATCTTGCATAAATCTACTTCCCTGGAACCAAGGTATTAATAGCATGGTTCGCAATCCATACTATAATAACAGTAACTATGGCTGCACCAAAAGTATCGACGCTAAAACTGGGGTACAACACGTCGACCAAATAAAGCATAAAGCCATTAATGAGCAAGGTGAAAAGTCCGAAAGTCAGAATAATAGCTGGCAATGTGAACAGTACTACAATCGGCCTGATGACAGCATTCACTACTGAAAATATCAGCGTGGCAAACAGCAACACCATCCAGTCTTGATTATAATCAACCGCGTTGATAAGCTCGGCCGCCAGCCAAAGACCTAGACCATTAGCAAATATCCTGATAATAAAAGTCCGAATCATAACAGCCGATATTATAACATAAACCTACTAAGTAAGGTTCTGCTTGATAGACCTGGCCAGGCGGCTGCCGACCACTGCCTCTAGCTCACTTTCGCTCGCTTCGCGCACAGCCCTAAGGGAGCCAAAATGCTTAATCAGCTTCTTGCGGGTTGCCGGCCCCACACCCGGCACTGCCTCTACAGCCGAGGCGGTCTGCTGTTTGCTGCGCAGTTGAGAGTGGTAAGTGACGGCAAATCTGTGGGCTTCGTCCCGAATGTGTTGCAGCATCTTAAGCAAATGGCTATTGGCGTCTAGTTCTAGCTCCTCTAGCTTGCTGGTGTCTTGATTGGTGACGACTACTCTTTCGTGTCGTTTAGAAAGACCTATAATCGGGACTGCCAGATCGGCCTCTTCTGCGACCGACTTGACGGTCGAGACCTGCCCTTTGCCGCCATCGATGACGATAACATCCGGATTGGGCCACTTATCCCAGTGCTTGATTCGTCGACGTAAGACTTCTTGCATGTGGGCAAAGTCATCGTTGCCAGATAGGCGCAGCTTAAACTTACGGTACTGGCCCCGATCAGGCACGCCGTCTTTAAATACAACCATACTAGCGGTGTTATTAGTGCCCTGGATATGAGAAACGTCATAACACTCTATTCGCCGAGGAGGATTGGGTAGGTTTAGCAGCTCAGCTAAATCTACTGCCGCCTGATCTCGCGAGAGATCAAACAGCTCCTTATCGCCAAATATATGCTGCCGGCTAAGGCTTTCGAGGTTTTGGATTTGGTTGCGCAAAGAAGCTGCCCGCTCAAACTCACGATCTTTAGCATGCTGCTTCATCTTTTTATCGAGCTCATTGATAATCGCCCTGCCGTTACCGCGAAGGTAGCGCTTAATCTGGCTTAAGTTGTGCTTATATTCTTGCGGAGAAATTGCACCAACTTCAGGTCCAGGGCATAGGCCAATGTGATAATGCAGACAGGCCCGAGCCGGAAGCGTGCGGTGCGTGACATATGGGAAGCTCCGCCTTAGCTGCTTCATGGCCTTACGCAAACCGAAAGAATTGGTGTAGGGGCCGAAATACTCCGCCCCGTCATCTAGAGGCCGCCTCACCAGCCATACACGCGGGAACTCGTCGTTGCTAAATTTAACGTACAAAAACTGCTTATCATCACGCAAAACTATGTTGTATTTAGGCTTGTAGCGCTTTATCATTTCCGACTCCAAGAAAAGCGCATTCACCTCACTCTCGGTCTCTAGCCAGTCTACATCTGCAATGTCTGCTGCTAGAGCTTGGGTCTTAACGTCATGCTGACGCGAACTTTGAAAATAACTCCTAACACGCGACCTAAGATTAGTAGCCTTGCCTACATATATGACCTCACCATCCTGGCTCTTGTGTAGATAAACGCCGGGCTCAGTTGGTAAGTTTGATAGCTTGTCTTTTAACTTTAAGTTCATAAGCAACCCATATTATAACAAGCTAATAAACAGTCGAGCCATAAATAAAGGGCTCGACTGTTTATGCTGACTTGTATCGTTTGCTTAAAACGAAGCCGTTGCTATGTACTCAAACTGGGTGTCGTACACACCAGTTGGGGTTAGGGCGTCGACATTAGCCATGTACTCAACAGTGTAGGTGGTACTGGCTATAGGGCCCCCGGATGTAGCTATTTCTGTAGGAGTGTCTTCGTTTAGTGCGTAGTCACCATTAGTCAGATAGCTACCCGACTCATCACCCAGCACTGTACC
>CAYQCN010000022.1:0-10231 GCA_964415975.1 uncultured Candidatus Saccharibacteria bacterium
GTCTTAGGGGTTGGTTCAGACAGGAAGTAGGTTTCGTCGATGGGTTCGTAGTTGATGTCGACAGCCTCGTAAGAGCTGACGAGGTTGAGCCTTCCGCTGCCATATTCTGGATCTGTTGAGGCTTCCATGTCTTCTACTACATCTGAATTCTTATTGAGAACTTCTCTTGTTTTTTCTGGCTTTATATCGGGAACTAGAGACAATATACCGGCCGCCGCCGCTGCGACATGCGGTGCTGCAAAAGAGGTGCCGGACGCAATCACATAAAGATCTTCATTATCGTGATATGGTGCACTTGCAAGCGGAATACTGCTCCCCGGAGCTACCAAGTCAAGTCCGTCTCCATAGGATGAGAAGCCAGAGCGCTGGTCGTCTTCATCGCTTGACCCTACGGCGATTGTGTACTCGGAGCTTGCTGGATAGCATAAGTTGTCTCCGCCGGTATTGCCAGCGGCAGCAACTGTCACTATGCCGGCTTCGTAGGCGGACTGGATAGCTTGTTCGACCATCTCGTCCTCGAAGTCGCCTCCGCAGTTAGTGAATCCAAGACTTAAATTAATAACATCAGCCTCCATGGCGGTTGCATATTCGATAGCGCCAGCCACAGTAGCTGAGTCGCCCTCACCATATCCATTAAGTGCTCGTAAATTCATAATCTTGGCCTTGTGATCAATGCCAGCAATGCCTTCGTTGTTCCCCGTGGTTGCGGCTACTACTGATGCTACTTGCGTGCCGTGGCCTATATGTACACTGTCATTATCGTTTTTGTTTAGACCTGTATCTTTTCTATCGCAATTATAAGGCTGAGGCTCATTGCTGCCATATATAATATCCTCTTCGGCTTCGTTGTAGTGTGGGCACTCTTCTGCATCCGTCCACACTGGCATAAAATTCCAACCGTACCTGTCATCAACAAACCCATTTCCACTAGTGTCTTCACCGTCAATTTCTTCATCTTTATTTACCCAGCGTCTCGATTCTGCTAGATCAGGATGCAGGCATGGTTCATCCGATGGGCAGTAGTCTGAATCTTCCCACGACTGTTCAAAGAGTACACCCGAATCGATAACTGCAACTGTGATGTCGCTACCTCCAGTAGTTATACCCCAGGCGTCGGATGCCTGTATTGCTTCTAAGTTCCACTGATCAGGGTATTTTGGGTCGTTGGGTTCGTTTAGTGTTCGATAGGTGTAGCTGGGCAAGGGTCGGGACGTCAGCAGTGAAGGCGACTCTGCTTGTAGGAGTCTAGTATTGGCACTGAACGGGCTATTATCGTAAATAGTGATAATACTCTCGCCTGATGGAGTGGGTGTTATGTTTTTAATCTCAACATTGTGACGTCTCGCATCTGCAGCAACTTGCTCCGGGGCGTTGCTTCGTATAAGCAGTGTCCGGTTCTGCTCTGGACTTTTGTGTTGTTGCTCTGCGGTCAGCGCATCGGTATTGCTAGAGCTAGCTACTATCCATACGATAGCGGAGATAATGACTATGGTGAGATATTTGTACATAAATTTTTGTTTTTCGATTTTGTTATTAGAATTGTTCAGTAATATATAAGCATAAAACCTATAATGTATCAATCGAAACAGGCTTCGTTTATAGACGGCTGTCTATTAGGTTTTACGGATCAGCCTGCCTGTATGCTTTGTTACTAACAGCGGAGCCGTAGAATATGAAGTCGACTGCGATAGACCAAACCCTGCTTATAACGGCTATTGAAAGAGCAATTTCAACCGGCATTATGGCGGTAAGTAGCAATACCTGTATCCCTTCTTTGACGCCAATGCCACTTGGTGCGAAAATAGCAAGCATACTAAAGGCATTAGCCAGGTTGCTTACGCCGAATATGTATAGAAAATCTTGCCATGCAATTTCTGGGTAGACTGCTTTGGCTACCAGAAAAAGTGATATACCGCCGGCAGCCGATGCGATTGTATAGAGTTTGACACCAGTGTATATGGTAGCTCCGTCTATATGATGTGAGGTATCAAACTCTTTTCTTTTGAGCGTCTTGTATATGAATGCAAGCACTCGATTGAATACCGCAGGGGTGATCGATATTATGCACGCGACCAGCACGCCGAATAATGCTAGACGTATCCAGGGGTCGATAAAGTCTGTGCGAGTGTCAACAACCAGTATCGAAAAGGCAATCGCAAAGGTTACTGCAATTTGCAGCCCCCCTTCAAGTAGGGAGCTGATTGCAAGTTTATTTTTTGATATACCATGTTTTGAAGCAAAGTAGATTTTCCCCAATATCCAAGGGGCTTTCCCAGGTATATATCTTCCGAGCCAGGCTTTTGCATATACATTAATTAATTCCGCAGAATAGTAGATATTAGCTGTGCCGAGCTTGCGCAAAATGGCAACCCATGTGTAGGCACTTAAATATCTAGTAAAAATACCGAATACAGTTGCCGCTAAGATGTAGTACCAGTTTATGCTTATGGCTTCTATTTGTGAAAAATCTAAGTTGTCTATGTATAGAAATAAGAATAGTATCAAGAGCCCATAAAACGAAACAGCGAAGATTGTGCCGAGGTGTGTTCGTAGGTAGTGAAGGAGTGAGTTGTGCATGAGCCTATGTTTGATGTGGTTACTTATTATGATGTGTCGGTACAGTTGTCGAACGTGGCCCGGATGTCTTTCTTCATCATTGCAATCTTGTCCGATTGGGTAGCCCGTATGGAGTCACGTTCAGTGAATAAGCTGTCGATTTTGGACTTAAACTCAGGCATCATATTCTCTTCAATCAGCGATTCAACCGGATAGCTGAATCGCTCCATGTCGGTCTGCTTGAAGAATAATCGGCCCTTATCGACATAATAGAACACCAGTGTAGGGACGCTTGCAATTGTAGCGAGTATGGTGGAGTGGAGTCGGACGCCCACAAAAGCCTTGCATCGTCCTATTACAGTAATAAGCTCCTGGGGAGAGAGTTCGTCTCTATCGATTAGTCTGGTTCGGTCGGAATGTTTCATTAAAGATATGACGCGACGTGCAATGCCTGGGTCGTTCTCGCCCTCAGATAAGTGCATCGGAACGAATAGGATGTTAGTGTCGTGTTTCTCGACAGTGTAGTCGGCTAGTTCGGCGATGTTCTGGTAAAGCTGCTTTGATTTTTTAGTTTCTTGAATCTTAGGCTTGAACATATGTCTATATTTGTATGGCAGTAGACCGCCGTGCTTGTAGTGAAACCAGGCTTTGGGTGCAAATCCGGTACAGTTGTTTATGAAGTTTGAGTCTATGTCATATTGCTTAGACAGCTTGCTTTCCAGGGTTTTATCGAGCGGAGCTGGATCATCCATGATAGCAGTATCATACGATGCGATAACTGGACTCTTTGTGCCCCAGTTCAGTAGTTTGTCTTTCGATTCCTGATCGCGTACAGGGAAGGCTTTGGTGCGGTTTACGATGAAAGCTATCCCTTTCTTGCTCGAAGTTGCTGAAGTAGGGCCTATGCCTTGGTAAAAGCCATACAGGTCTTTGTTGACTAGGTAGATAAGGTACATTTTGACTACCCAGTACCAAAGTGCGAGTTTGTTGGTGTAGTCTTTCATTATTTCGCCACCACCCCAGAGAACCATATCAGATTTTCGAGCCCAATGCATTGTGCGCATCATATTGACAGGATTAACGCTCTGAACGGGAATTTTCAAGAATTTTATACCCATCCACTCCGCATCGCGCACTGGGTTTTCTGAAAAGCCAATTATTTCGGCTTGGGGCCACTTGTCTTTGAGCATCTTAATACTGCCCGAAAGAATGGCTCTATCGCCACGGTTATTGGGTGAGTCTGGATGAACTATTAGAATTTTCACGAACGCTCCTTTAGTAGGTGATATATGTGCTGATCTGCGACAGTGCCCCAATCGAGCTCAATCGAAGATGTTTGAGCAGCTTGTTTGATAACGTCCAAATGGTCTTGGTCGAGGTTGGCTATCGCCTGAATCGATTTGGCGAGCGCGTCGACGTCTTTTTCAGGGACGATGTAGCCATTGACGCTGTCTTCAATGATAACATCTGCACCGCTCGCGTCTGTAGCGATGCATATTTTTCCTGCGGCCAAAGCTTCCATGATGACTACGGGTAATCCCTCGCGGGAGCCATCCTCGGCAATGATAGATGTAACGGCTACGATGTCTGCTAGGTGAAAATAATCTTCTTTTGGCGTGCCACTAATGTAGCCGGTGAACTCAACAGTATCGTTTAGGTTGAGTTCTGTCGTGAGCTGCTGTAGCTCCTCTCTGAGCGGGCCATCGCCAGCTATTACTAGGTGTAGGTCGCTATCTTTTTGGGATGCTTTTTCAAAGGCCTGAATTAGATATTCGATGCCTTTTATTCGTGCAAGCCGGCCAATAAAAAGAATTGTTTTCTTTCCTGTGAGTCCATATTCTGCCTTGAGATCTTCTCTGCTTTTCCTTGGTGCGCTGAACTTGGATGTGTCTACTCCCATGGGGATAATCTCTACTTTTGAAGACAACTTATCTTCCCATTGGCTGTCACTAAAAAATATCTTCATTCGCTCAAGAGTGCGTTGACTGACAGCCGTGACAGCTGTGGCTCTAGGCAGAAATCGTCGGACAATCATGCCGCCAAAGGGTATTTTTTTCCAGATCTCTACATCGCTTGCATGGCTGGTGAGCACCCAGGGTCGCTTAGTGAATGAAGAGACTATTGATGCGACTATGCCCTGGGGTGTAAACCAGTGCGCGTAGATGATGTCTGGTTGTATTTTTCGCACGAGCCGCAAAAGAGCAAAAAATTCGAAAAAAAACAAAAAGGGGACTTGTAAGTAAAAAAATTTATTACTTTCTATAGCTGGCACTATGCCTCTGCCGGCAAGCTTTTGGTATTTGGACGGCCAAAAGTATGAGAATCGATGCTCTTTGAAGTAGTCGGTTGCGCTAAATTTATCAGTCTCGTTGCTGTAGTGCGGTGCTAAGACATGAAAGTCTAGGCTAGGGTTTTGTTTCTTCATGTGAATAATCTGTTCGCGTACAAAGGCTGGCGCTTTGTCTTTTTCATGAGCAGGAAAAGTAGAGGCGACTACTAAAACTTTCACTAATTCATGCTTTCCGGCTGGTAATATTTACTCTGCCACTCCCAAGCATCTCTTATAATCGAATCAAGATCATATGTCGGACTCCAGCCAAGCTTTTCTCTGGCAAGTGAGTTATCGGCTATGACTCGTGCCTTATCTCCGTCTCTGCGAGGTCCTGATTCAACATTAAGGCTCTGGCCCGAAATATCTTCAAGGGTCTCGATGACTTGTTTTATGGAATATCCGCTAGCACTGCCTAAGTTGATTGGCATGTTGAAGCGTGTGCCCTCAATCATTTGTTCTGCTGCATCGACATGGGCACGAGCAATATCTAGCACGTGTACAAAGTCGCGTACGCAGGTGCCATCGCTTGTTGGATAGTCATTGCCGTTTATTGTGAATGTCTTTTGTGATAATAGCGCGTGTATGGCTGTCGGTATAAGCTGTGCGATAAAAGGATATTCAGGACCGATACGTTTGTAGGCACCTCCTGCATTGAAATAACGAAAGGCTAGCCAATTAAGGCCGTGGGTTGTTTCGTAGCTGTGTAGAATTTTCTCGGCAAGAAGCTTACTCATGCCGTATGGATTTTCTGGCCTGAGCTCATCATGCTCTTTTACTAGGTCTGAAACCGGCTCTCCATACACTGCAGCAGTGGAAGAAAGAATGAAGTGCTTAATGCCTTGTGCTATACACGCATCTACAAGATTGTTTACACCAAACGTGTTGTTGTGTAAGTAGTCTTTGGGCTTGGCTAATGACTCATCAACACGTATCTTGGCTGCGAAATTTAAAACAATGTCGAAATTACTACCTTTCAGCGCACTTTCGATAGCTTCATTGTCTGTAATGTTTGCTTCTATAAGTTCAATGTCTGAATTGAGATTGTGCGCATGACCGGTGCTTAGATTGTCGAGTATAGTGACCAAGTGGCCTCTTTCCCAGAAAAGGGCAGCACTCACTGCTCCAATGTATCCAGCGCCACCTGCTATTAATACTTTCATTGCTTGTTTACCTTGTGAGTTTTGTCATATTGCATCTTCTTGGTGCGATAGAGTGCATCTTCGTGTAGCTTGCGGTTGATGGCGCTGAGCTCACCGATGAGGCCGAGGGCTATGAGTAGTACGCCGAGAATGATGAGCACGGCGCCGGCTAGGAGTGACTGGATGTGTGCTCCCAAGGCTTGCTCGGCAAACGCCCATAGGTACAAGAAGCGGAAGAAGGGTAGCGTACCTACTAAGCCGACGATGAGGCCGGAGCCGACGAATACTTTGAATGGCTTGTACATCATGTAGACACGGATGATGGTCATCATGGAGTTGAAGATGTGTTGGCGCATGCTCTTAAATAGGCGAGATTCGCGGGTCTTGGCGTTGGTCTCGATAGGCAGGCTGGCCATAGCCAGACGCTTACGCCCGGCCTGGATGATGGTCTCGGTGCAGTAGCTGAACTCGGTGACAACATTGAGCTCCATGGCGGCATTGCGCGAGTAGGCGCGGAAGCCACTAACGGAGTCTGGGATGTTGGTGCCGGCGGCTTTGTTGACGATCCAGCTGCCGAATTTCTGCAAGAGCTTTTTGAGCGGGCTGAAGTGTTTGATGGTGTCGGTCTGTCGGTCGGCGATGACGATATCGGCCTTCTCTTCCAAGATAGGCTGAATGAGGTCGTTGATGCGCTCTTGGGGGTATTGGTTATCGCCATCGGTGTTGACGATGATATCGGCGCCGAGCTCTAGAGCGTAGTTGACGCCATCGTGGAAAGAGCGGGCGAGGCCGCGATTGCGACGATGGCGGACGAAGTGGGTGACGCCGTGCTCTTTGGCGACTTCGACAGTCCGATCGGTAGAGCCGTCGTCGATGATAAGGATATCGATGCTGTCGATGCCTTTTATCTCTTTAGGTATCGACTCTAGTACGAGGGGCAGGGTCTCTTCTTCGTTCAGGCACGGTATCTGCACTACTAGTTTCATGGCGACTCCACTTGGTTAATATCTATACTGTAGCGCTAAAGGGTGAGACTGCGCAAACCCCTGGTTTTGCTCGATTGCTATAATATCGAATAGTGAAGTCAACCCAGAGCCAACAACTGACCGACCAGCAAATACAAGAAGCGGCCGAGCTACTCGGTCGTCTCGAGCCAGGCTACCTGCCAGAGCCGGTGTTTTTCGAGCTGTCGCGCTTGATGGTGGTGCCGGTAGTAGAGCTAGTGCCGCTAAGGATGAGGGGCGATAGTGCCGAGGTGCTACTGCTCGATAGGGGTGATGACGACCCGTATTGGCCCGGCACGGTCCATGTGCCAGGCACGGTGTTTATGGCCACTGATAGTCCCGGTAATCTTGAAGACGCTCTGACGCGGTTGGTAGAGGGTGAGCTCAAAGGCGTGGCAACAACAGGGAGGCCGCAGTTTGTTAAGACGATATTTCACCGGACTAGAAGAGGCAAGCAGCTGGCCAATGTGCACTTTGTAGAGCTGGCAGACGAGCCTGAACTGGGGGAGTTTTATCCAGCAGACGATCTACCAGACAACACTATGGATCACCACTTGAATTTTATCGGCGATGCTGTCGAAGCCTACTATAGGGCGAAGCAAGCTTGAACCTATGAGTAAGCCTGCAAAGAGACAGTCAGAATCGACAGATAAGGCCAACCAGCCCGAGGCCTGGTGGCCTTGGCTGCTGCGCTTGTCGCCTGGGGTGGTGTTGATGGCAGTGGTCGGCTGGCTGGTCTTTGCCTGGGGAGTATTTATAGCTATAGATATCGGTCAGCTGTTTGGGGCGGAGCTGAACCGGCCGGCCTGGCGGCTGCTTTTTAACGACTATCCGGTCGAATGGTCGGCATGGTTCGTGCTGGCTTTTGCCACTGTATCAGCGGCGTTCCTGGCCGGCATGTTGAGAATGCTAGAGCGGCCGGGTGCGGCTAAGTTCTTCTTCTGGTTGGCTGTCGGCTTGGGTCTGATGCTGATAGAGGATGCTGGAGATATCCGCCACACTATCAGTGGTGAAGTGCAGCGTGTGGCCGGCGATGAGGTGCTAGGTATACACTACAGGGTCTTTTCAGACAGTATATATTTCACTTTGCTGGCAGCGGCACCGGTGTATGCGGTGCTACGCTATGGCAAGTATGCTTGGCAGTCGGTGAGGTCTAGGTGGTATTTGCTGAGTGGTGTGGGGCTGTATGCGGTGGCCGCTATCGGCTCTAGTGTGCGCCATCTGGGTGATTTTTATATAAAGATTGGGGCTTGGCTTGATGGGCTTGTTTTTGGTGGGGGCTTCCCGGTGCCAGATGGCATGAGCCAAGAGCGGGCACATTTTCTGCTGGTAGATTCCGTCCTAGAAGAGAGTGTAGAGCTGCTAGCGGCTGCTTTGTTGTTGGCGGCTATCTTGGCCTTTGCGAGCGATGTGCGCTCTAAGAGGCTAGCAAAAGAGCTTTAGGCGCCTTGGCTCTGCTACAATCTAGATATGATAACAGTGATTTTGGCAGGTGGTTCAGGTACGAGGCTGTGGCCGCTTTCGACAAGCGATAAGCCGAAGCACCTGCTGGCGCTGAGCGGTGAGCAGACCATGATACAAGATACATTTATGCGGGCGCAGATGGCCGGCGATGAAGTGTATGTATTGGTAGATGCGGCCCATAAGGAGCTGGTCAAAGAGCAGCTGGGTGAAGATATAGACGAGGATCATCTCATCATCCAGCCGGAGCCGCTGGGCACAGCGCCCTGTATAGCGCTGGCTTTGGCCTATATATCTGCGCGCCATGAGGGTGAGGCGACGGTAGCATTTATGCACGCAGATCATCATATAGTGGATAAAGATGCCTTTGTAGCAAGTGTGGATACTGCTAAGACTCAGTCAGAGCGAAACCAGAGCTTGGCCCTGATAGGTATAGCGCCCAACTATCCGGCTACTGGCTTTGGCTATATTCAGCGGGGTGAGCTGATAGAAGAGGACTGTTACTGGGTGAGCTCTTTCAAGGAGAAGCCAGATCAGGCTACGGCTGAGGCTTACATAGCTAGCGGCGAGTACTACTGGAATCTGGGGCTGTTTGCGGCTCCTTTGGGTGTGTTTGTGGCTGAGATAGAGCGCCACGCACCTAGTCTGCATGAGGGCTATAAGTCGATGCGAGAGCTGGTAAGCGATGGCCGCTCGGTCGATGAGCTGTATGGCGAGCTAGAGGAGCAGGGTATCGAGCCAGCGGTGATCGAGAAGTCTAGCCGGGTAGTAGTGGTAGAGGGTGGCTTTGACTGGATGGATATCGGCTCATTTAAAGATCTGTACGACTCATTGCCCAAAAGCGATGAGAACTCTAACGCTCTAGAGGGCAATGTGGTCTGTGTCGATGCTACAGACTCTATAGTCATCGAGCAGACCGATCGGCCGGTAGCTGTGATGGGCCTAGATAATGTAGCGGTCATCAGCACAGACAAAGGCTTACTGGTCTGTCACAAGCAGTATTCTCAGCAAGTGAAGCAGGCGGTGGAGCTACTGAAAGACAAAGAGTCTGACTGAAATGAGTGAGGGTTTTTGAGGCAAAAAGCTTAGCTTGGCGTGAGTTCTTGCTACAATTGAGATAAGTAAAGTAAGGAAAACAGCAGATGGACAATCAAGGCATATCTAAAGTCGGAGTAGTAGTATCGGTCTTGGCGCTTGTGGCTCTAGTGGTGACCGGCTGGTTTTGGTATCAGTCTGAGCAGGATGATAATAGCGAGGTGGCCGATGTAGACAGCGAAGAAGAAGAGGAGGCGCCACGCTATCCTGACGGCTGGGTAGAATATGGCGATAGTGAGCTTGGCTTTTCCTTCGCCTATCCACAAGAGTGGGGCGAGGTCGAGACCGAGCAGGATGAAGGTATGACCGGGGTGGCCTTTTCGGCCAGCTTCAGCGGCAATGACAACGTAACGCTGGCTGCTGAGAGTACTGGCTATGAGTCAGTAATGGGCCCTAGTGCCATCTCAGGCGCTCAAGGCTGGGGTGTAGACAATGGCGTATATCACTTCAACAGGGGCGCTGATGAGGTAGAGGTCCAAGGTGCTAATGAGTTTGAGGCCTGGGAGGGCGATGGCTTGTATCAGGTCGACACATCGCCGGAAGAGGCCTTCGATGCCAATGAAGTGCACCGAGCTAGCTTCAACTTGAGTGCGGGTGAGTATGATGGGGTGGTGTTTATATACCGGCTCACCGACGGGCAGACT
>CAYQCN010000023.1:0-6219 GCA_964415975.1 uncultured Candidatus Saccharibacteria bacterium
ACTGCCCATCAAGAGATTCGTCCAGTTCTTGGGCGCTATCTGCATCAAGGTACTGAGTGAATGAGTCGCCAGTAGCCCCTACTAGTCCTTTCTTTAAGCCCTCCATAAGCTCTTCTTCGCTCAATTCGCCGGCATATTTTTCGCGTAACGCACCGTACAGCTCGTCAACTCTTTCATAGTCGAGCTCTTCAGGAAGGTCTTCATTGACACTTCCATATCTCTGGGTGTCTATACCGTCAAAATTAGCGCCGAGACTAAAACCCAACAGCCCTACAAGTAATACCGCAGCTAGCACTGTTGGTAAGCCGAACCGACCTCGAAACTGTGTATTTTGATCTTCTTCCATTCCTATAATTGTAGCACAAGGATAAGCCTATACACCCACAAAGTAATGTAGTTTATATTTTCTAACTACTCGTGAATAAATGTGTATTGCGACCACTGGGACTTCGGTATACCTGTCACTTCACTGTATCTACCATCCAGCTCTGCATTGAACTGACTGATATCTATATACTCCCCGTACACGTCCTCAACAATCATAACGTGACCCCACTGACCTTGCGTTTCTACTGCTATTGCCCCTATCGCAGGGCTGCGATCAACCCTCATGTTAGACTGTCTAGCTCTTTCGGGGAAATGGCGTGCATCAGTCGGCACGATTCCGCCCCACCACTTAGGTATCGGTATGCCCATATCATGTCTTCTCCAGGCAACATACGACGTACACTGTTGATAGAAGAACCTCCATGGGTCTACATGGGCGCTACAAGGAGAGTTCCTGTCCATTCCATTAAACCTACCGTCATCATCAAAACAGTCTGAGTGCATATACGGATAGTTAGTATCACCTGACCTCATATTTCCGCCAGCCTGGTTTTGGGCAATAATTGCCGCTTGCTCTTGACGTAAACTTCGTAGCTCCTCTTCTTGAGATTCTACAAGCTCTTGATAGCGCTCTTCTTCTCCTCTAGTTTGCTCTAAAAGCCGTTCTTGTTCGCTAATCCTATACTGAATACTGTCTCTTTGAGCTTCCTGTTCGATCATTAAGACATTAAGACTCTCTTGCTCTAATTCAAGCTCCTTCTTCAAAGCTACCACATCTTGAGCTGCCTCGTTCAATCCTTCTTTTGCACGTTCCAAATATTCTTGACGGTTTATAAAGTCATTAAAATTATCGCTAGCAAACAATACTTCTAAAGTAGAAGGGGTGCCCTCCTTATAGAGAGTGCGGCCATGTTCTTTGATTAGTTTCTCAGTAAAAGCTAACTCTTCTTCTGTGTCTGCAATCTGCTCCTCTACTCCAGCAATCTCTTCCTCGGTTTGACGTAGCTCGGCTTCTGACTGATTTATTTCAGCATCCAATATTTCTAATTGGTTCTTAAGCGTATCCTCTTCATCTCTTAAGTCCTCTATGCGTTCTCTGGAATCGGCTATCTGACTACTAAGTGCATCTATTTCTTGGCTCAGCTGTTGAGCGCTCTGCGCAAAACTTGGCAGACGAGCATCTATCAGTGCACTGCTTGCAACTAGCAAAACAAGGCTCATTACAATCGCTGAATTTTTGAATTGTTTTGGTTTTGGCATAATTTTTGTTTTATTTTTGTACAAAACTACTGTTATCTTACCCTATTTAAAGCTAAAATGTCAATGCTTAGACTGAAACTATTGCAGGTGGGCGTACAGTGTTGATCGGCCATCATGGTGCCGGATCATAATCGTATTTCCGTAACCACCCATCCATCCGCTATAAACAATATCGCCACTAGCTGCGGCCATTACTGGGGTTCCGGGACTGGCAGCTATATCAAGCCCGTTGTGATAGAAGCCGGATCCATAAGGGCAAGCGGGATAAAAACCATTACCACTGAATGGTACACACCCATAAGGCTGAGAAACCCAGCCTCCGCCACCTCCAACTGGCCACCTATAGCCAAAATTTAATCCATTACTATTGCCAGGGTTTATAGTCGACCCATTACTGTCTCTAACTTCAAAATGCAGATGCGGTCCAGTGGAATTGCCGCTCGAACCTACACTGCCAATGACGTCCCCAGCCGACACGCTTCCTTGGGATGCAGTCGGATTGCCGATTCCAGAGCTAGAATTGCCAACACTCGGCGGTGGTGGCATTCGACACTCACCGCTATCGGTCCATGTTCCGCCACGAGAAGTACACTCAACAATCTGCTGCAACTCACGTTGCGACTCTTCATACTCTTGTTGTTGTCGCTGGACTCTTTCTTGGTATCGCTCCTCTTCTCCGCGGGTCTCCTCTACTAGCTCTTGCTGATCCTGTTGTCGCTGAGTAAGTTCGCTCTGTCGGGCTTTTTGCTCAGACTCTAGGCTGCCTAGGTCATCCTGCTTTTGTTCAAGCTCTTTTTTTAGTTCTCTTACTTCCGACGCAGCTTCATTGAGCCTGTCTTTAGTCCGTTCAGAATATTCACGACGATTCAGAAAATCATTGAAATTCTCACTTGAAAAGACTATTTCTATGGTGCTCGGTGAGCCTTGTTTATACAGATCACGAGCACTTTCTTTGACCATCTCTTCGGTCCGTGCCAAATCAGCTTCAGTCTCATTGATAGCTTGTTGAGTTAGTTCAATTTCTTGGCGGGTTTGAGTAAGTTCGTTTTCAACCCGACCAATGTCTTCATCTAATATCGCAAGCTGATTTTCAAGCGTATTCTCCCGCTCTTGCAGCTCTGCAATCCGTTCCTCAGACTGCCTTATATCACTCTCTATTGCGCTTAATTCATTGCGCAATTCATCCGCCGACTGCGCCTCTAACACTTTACTACCTCCAGCCAACCAAGCCAAACTCGACACAAAGAAAATGGCTACTATCGCCATTGACAGACCTAGCTTTACTTTGCGCTGTGTTATAAACATAAGCATCTTATAACTAATAACCCCTTCATGTACAAGATTTGCATTTTAATAAATAATTTTTTATTTAATAATCTCTCAACAACTAGCTCATAACAAAGTATCAGTGGTTTGTATTCATTATGTATGAGCTTTTGTAGGATAGCATGAAATTTTCGATTTTAACAATAGTCAACAACTGGCATATATAAGCCATTAACCATATAATAAACAGCGGTAATGCTACAGACGTAAGTGTCTAGCCATAGCTAGCATGCTAGAGAATACACCGATCAGTATGCCCACTACGAATGTGGCGACTACTACCAGTGGCCACATCTGAGTAAAGAAATCCAAAGTCTGACCCAAATCTATATACTGTACATTGTCTCCTAGTACCCTAAACAGCACTATATGGGCTGCTAGTAATGATATACTCGCTGCAACAATTCCGTTCAACATCGCCTCAAACAAGAATGGTCCACGTATAAAGGAGTTGGTGGCACCAATTAATCGCATTATACCTATTTCTTCGCTACGAGCGTAAATTGCTATACGGATGGTGTTAAATATAATCAAAATCGATATTGTCCCGAACAAAACACTAGTAGCTAGTCCAAAAGTTATCAGAAATTGTTGCGTACTTGATATTCGCTCAATTGTACGTTGGCTATCTTCATCTAAAGAGCTGTCATCGACCAACGCAGCATACTCTTCTTCTCTCTCAATAAGCGTATTCACTTCTTGGATGCGATCAATATCATCAACCCGCACCTCAACAGATGCCGGCAAGAAGTTTTGATCCCCAGTCGCCTCTATTACATCATCCTCTAAGCCTAACTCCTGATAGCGCTCAAACGCTTCAGCTTCTGATATGAACTCAGTGGCCACTATGTTTTCGTCTGCCTCTAGATACGATCGTAACTCCTGCACCTCTTCATCGCTGACACCTTCTTCTAAGTACAAGGCCACTAGATCAACCTGTTGTGCATACTGCGCCAACGTATCATTCAGAGCCATATTAAAAACCACTGCTCCCAGCATAATCATCAATGTCACCACCATAACTGCAGTGGCTGCTAAATTCAGCCAAGCATTACGGAAGAAGTTGCGAGTGCCGGCCATCATAACCCGTACCAGCATGAAGAATTTGCGTATCAATGATTTCATACTTCATACCCTCCAGCTTCTTCATCTTTCACGACTCTACCGTTTCTAAGAGCTACGACTCGTCTTTGTAGGGCATTAACTATGTCTCGATTGTGAGTAGTCAGTATGACCGTAGTACCGTATCTATTTATCTTGAGAAGTAGCTCAATAATATCCCAAGAGTGCTTAGGGTCTAGGTTGCCGGTTGGTTCATCTGCAATCAATATTTTAGGCTGGCGCACAACAGCTCGGGCTATCGCTACGCGCTGCTGTTGTCCGCCAGAGAGCTCTTTGGGAAAGTTTTTGGCTTTATCGGCTAGACCCACCAAGCTCAGCACTTTGGGAACAGTATGTTTTATAACACTTGGACGGGTACCTGTAATCTCAAGAGCAAACGCTACGTTTTCATATACATTTCGGTTCTGGAGCAGTTTGAAATCCTGATAAACTACCCCGATTCGCCTTCTTAGCTGTGGCACGTCACGCTTCTTGAGCGTCTCATAGTCGATTCCGCCCACCACGATCTTACCCGATGAGGCTCGCTCCTCTCTTATCAATAAACGAATAAGGGTTGATTTTCCGGCTCCGCTTTCGCCGACTACAGTCACAAACTCTTTGGGATGGATATGCAAATTGACCCGTGCTAGGGCCGTGTTCTGTCCATAGGTCTTAGAAAGTCTATCAAGCAATATCACAGTGGTAATAATATCATATAGCTTGCGCTTATGAACCCCCTAGGTTCTGAGTGAGATAAGCGTCTATAAAGTCGTCCAGATCGCCATCTAAAACAGCTTCTGCCTTATTAGATTCAAAACCAGTTCGAGTGTCTTTTACGAGCGTATATGGGTGCAGTACGTAGTTGCGTATCTGCCTACCCCATTGCTCTTGATGGCTTGGACCTTTAAGCTCTTCGATAGCTTGAACGTGTTGCTCGTGCTGAAGCTGAGCCAATCTCGCCCTCAAAACCTTGAAAGCTGTCTCTTTATTCTGTAGTTGCGAACGCTCGTTTTGTATAGTCACAACTATATTGGTAGGTATATGGGTTAACCGTATTGCCGAGTCAGTAGTATTAACACCTTGCCCGCCTTTTCCACTTGAGCGATAGGTGTCGACTCTGACATCTTTCTCGTCAATATTTATGTGCTCCGGCTCATCTATGCTGGGCGTCACCTCGACCAGGGCAAAGCTGGTCTGACGTAGATTGTCAGAGTTAAATGGACTCTGGCGCACTAGTCGATGAACCCCATTCTCTCCTTTAAGCCTGCCATAAGCATAAGGCCCGCTAAGCTTTAATATAGCGCTTTTGATTCCGGCTTCATCTCCCGATGATTCGGTCAAAAGCTCAGCCTCTAGGTCGGTCTTTTCGCAGTAACGCACATACATGCGAACCAGCATCTGAGCCCAATCTTGAGCATCGGTACCACCGGTGCCTGCATGCACGTGCAAGATAGCATCATTACCGTCATACTTACCAGATAATTTCACCTCAAACTCACGAGCTTCAAAACGTGACTTGATGTCGGCGTATTGCTGCTCAAGCTCAGACAGAAGCTCTCTATCCTCCATCTCAGCCAACTCTAGAGCCGATTTAGCATCGCTTTCTAGACCTTGCCATGTATCTACTTGCTTTTGCATATGAGACTGGCGCTTAGACTGTCTAGCTGCTAGCTCGGGATTGTTCCAAAAATCTGGGCTCTGCATCTCAAGCTCAATCTCTTCGGCTTCTTTGGCCTTGCTGTCGATATCTAGCTGTCTAGCCGCCTCTTGGATACGCTCAAGCAATATTTGAAGTTCTTTTTGCAGTTCGTGCATGCTTTTTAGAGTATATGGTTTAGGTTGTAGGGTAAAGCAAGCCTCCCTGCCGGTCTTTTAAAGACTAAAGAAACTATTGCGGAGACCTTTACGGCTCATCAACCAGGCTCGTACCCCTCCGCCTAGCATTCCGCTGCCTAATAGCGCCAGTATCGGGCTACCAAAACCGGCCTCTGGAAGTACTTGTGGCTCCTCTTCTTCTTCTGGCTCTGAGACATTTATCTCAACTTGGCAGTGCTCACGAAATCCAGTCTCGCCATCTTCGGTGATGATATTTACACGGGCAGTATATTCACCTGGCTCGTCATACATATGTGTAACTTGATTGTCAGTAGTAGTCGCGGTGTTGCCGTCGCCAAAGTCCCATTCATACTCAACTATTTGAGTGTT
>CAYQCN010000023.1:6319-9899 GCA_964415975.1 uncultured Candidatus Saccharibacteria bacterium
TAGTCGCGGTGTTGCCGTCGCCAAAGTCCCATTCATACTCAACTATTTGAGTGTTTTCAACCTGGCCGACAGCCGTGAAAGTTGTCTCTAGACTCTCTACGCCACTTGTGCGATCAGCTTGTAGGTCCAAACAAGCAAACTCGGCTTCAGGCTCAGGCTCTTCAACCTTTATATTTACCTCACAGTCACTGCTATATCCAGTCTCGCCATCTTCGGTGATGATATTTACACGGGCAGTATATTCACCTGGCTCGTCATACATATGTGTAACTTGATTGTCAGTAGTAGTCGCGGTGTTGCCGTCGCCAAAGTCCCATTCATACTCAACTATTTGAGTGTTTTCAACCTGGCCGACAGCCGTGAAAGTTGTCTCTAGACTCTCTACGCCGTGAGTTTGGCTAGCCTCCATATCGCTACACTCAAAAGCTATCTGTGGTGTAGGTATAGGCACAGGTTCGGCTACAACAGGATTGCCGCAGTTAGAAATAACAGCAAACTCGTACTCACCGTTATCGTCTAATTTCACCAAAGCTCGCAGACTGTCCGTGCTAGCTGAAAACCTGATATCTGTATCGTGATAGTAAGCTCCAGTATCGCCAAGTGGTCGTGAGTTGCGAAAGTCTAGACGACCGCTACTCTTGGCATCGGTAGCTACTGTTTCTCCATCAACCGTGACTCTGCCGTCTCTATGCACTGTGCCCCACTCCATACCTCGCATTTGCTCGGCATCGGTCACATCGATAGCTTCTTCGAATATAGACTGGATATTACCAGCACTATTACCCCCACTATCGCCGCTGTTAAATACATCAATCAGTTCGGATTCTGAGCTCACACCGCCATATATCACGTCGTTCGCACTAGCCGCTTCAGACGCATCAAGGCGAAATACCCCAAATGCACTCAACACCATTACAGACGCAATTAACACAATATTCTTCTTCTGCAGATGAGACATAATCTCTAACATAAACTCCTCCTATTTCTATTTAAACTATACTATATATAAGATGTTATGTCAATATTTTGCTTATGGTATAAACCAAAAAATAACCCCGCTTTGTGCGGGGTTATTAGGAGTGTTTTTTTAGTTTTTATATTAGCCTAGTAGGCTTTCGCTCAACTTGCGTCGTGAAGCAAACCAGCTACGGATGCTAGCTCCAAGAGCTCCACTTCCCAGCAAGGCCATTAGTGGGCCGCCGAAACCAGCTTCTGGTAGTTCTTCAGGTAACTCCTCTTCTGGTTCTTCTATAGTGATAGTGGCTACACAATCGTCATGCCCAACATCCTTGGCACCATCATCGGTAATCATGCTGGTAACTCTAGCTTCATATTCACCAACATTCTCGTAGATGTGACTAGCAGTAGTGCCGGTAACTTGATCTGTATTACCGTCACCGTAACTAATCGTAAAGCCTTCTAGTTCTAGATTGTCGACGTCAAACTCTGCTTCGAAATCGACTTCTAGTCCTGGCTCGCCACTAGTGGCTGATGCATTTAGGTCAACGCAACGAGCAAACTTGTCTACTTCTGGGTCTTCGCAAGGTATCTCTACATCAGTGTGAGCGGTGTTATAGAATTCATTCATGCCATCGGGTCGCACTACTCCTACATTGTGCAAGGTGTAGATGCCGCACTGCTCAAAGACATTGATAGGGTCTATCTCGGCTCGCAAGTCGACATAACCGACTGAGCCTGGCTCATAGTGACCGACATTGATGCCGCCTCTGGTGACGTTGTTGTTTTCGATGTCACGACCTTCGGCACCTGTATTCATGTTGATCAAGCGCGTACTGTCCTCTACATAGGATGTGTATTTAGGCAGGTTATCCCCGACCATTACATCTTCCAAGACAGTGTTGCCCATGTTCTCAAACCGAATACGATACTCTAGCTCATCGCCAGGGCTAGCTGTATTCTCTACACTAAAGTCCTCTTCGCCCTCGCTAACATTACGAACTTCTTTGTTGATCTTGACTGCATCTGCTCTTACGCGAGCCTCTACAGTTATGGTTGATTGGTACTCAAAGCTAGGCTGGTACTCATCTTCTATCAATACTCCACCTTCAGACACGATGTCGTCACTTATAGATTCAGTAACATAACAATCATTTGGGTCGTCATCGGGGATTGGCTCGTGCTTGGTTATACACTCATCACGGCCATCGGCTGCACCTTGGTTGTGGCGCCACTTAGCTGTACCTTCTTCATACTCTAAGAAAGCGTGATCAAGCGATAGACTTACATCGGCACTGAAGTTCGATGCCGGAGTAAAATCTAGCTGATTATCCGCACTCAAAGACGCGGTAATAGTCTGGTCTTGACCCTGGCTCTTTGGGATGTCTACGCTAGCACGTAGATTGTTAGCGGTTTTACCTGAATCCCAATCTTCCATGTTGTGATACCACAGCTGGACTTTTACGATGTCATCAACTTTAGCATCTACACTATCGCTGTAACTTTCATCACCCTGGGTGACATTGGCAATTCTTGTATCCGCTTCCATGCGGACTGGCCCTTCATCGGCACTTGCCATACCGTTCATCGCAGCTGGACCGGCAATAGCAGTCACACTCAAGACTGCCATACTGGCTGAAGCTACTACTGATCTGGGCACGTATGCAAGATAATTTATAACGTTCTTCATACGTCAACTCCTCTCTCTTCTCTTAATACTTTAATTAAATAACAATATATTATATTTGTCAACACTTATGCTTATTAATTTGTTAAGGTGCGCTTTAGTCGGCCAATCTTAAATCAAGCCATGCAATTGATCATAAATCTAGGTTGCAGGGGCTGCTTGGTGAGTAGGTGTAAGAGAGATTACTCTTCAGATAGGATTTTCCCATCATCTCTTATCACGCTCACCAAGCTAGCCCCTATAGGTATCAGCAACCAACCCTGGATCTGTACTAGACAAGTGAGAACTCTAAAGCCCTCAAAGCCAATACAGACCGTAAAGCCTAGTCCAGAACAGTGCGACGACGAACTCCTGCCATGAGCAGAAGGTTCAGGGCCATAACGGCCAGTATCCACGGGGAGGTTTCCCCGCTAGGCGCGAAGGATGCTCCTTCCAGTGGGTCACCTAGCTCGCTCGGGTCCTCGTCGGACTCACCAGTGTCGGCATCATCCGAGTCGGACTCGTTCGAGGTGCCTTCGTCGGACCCATCAGACGGCTCCTCGCCATCGTGCTGGGGGTTGTCCGAGCCGGCGTCCTCGTCTTGACCCGTGTCGTCATCCTGCTCGTCCGGCGTGGTGGCACTTTCGTCACCGCCCCCGGGAGCTTCACCACCTTCTTCGCTGTCTTCGACTTGTGTACCGTCATCGGTAGGCTCGTCGATGACGCAGTCGTCACCGGAGCACGAGTCCTGAGACTCATCCAAGTCCTCGGCCTGGCCCTCCTCGTAGCCGTCTGTCGGCTCCGAATCGGACTCTTGCGGATCCTGCTGCTCGGCGCCCTCATCCGGGTCGGCGCAGAAATCCTCGTCGAAGATGGGCTCTCCATCCTCGTCGAAGCACTTAGGCTCTGGGTCCGGCTCTGGGTCCGGCTCTGGGTCCGGCTCTGGGTCCGGCTCTG
>CAYQCN010000024.1:0-8724 GCA_964415975.1 uncultured Candidatus Saccharibacteria bacterium
GGCTGGAATGTATATAAGCCACAATACATTCATGAATATTTTCGAAGACTATTTACACGAGAGCGCCCTGCATCCAGAGAAAGTTTTTGCTCTGGGACAAGACCCACTTCGCAAAGATGAATTTACGACTACTAGACTGATGCTGACTATGGCTAGAAAAACCAATGCAGTCAGTAGGTCTCATAGCTTGTATGAAGACAAGCTGCACCCTGGTAGCGATTTTGATTTGTTACCTATAACTAACGGTATCAACCTAAAGCGGTGGCAACACGAGGAAATAGGTGCGGCCGAATCCCTCAAAGATATGTGGTTGGTCCACTCCAAGCTAAGATCGGAGTTGATAGAGCATATCAACAGCGAGACTGGAAGCCAGTTAGACCCGGATGCGCTTACAGTTGTCTGGGCAAGAAGAATTACGGCTTACAAAAGACCTCTGGAGATATTTAAGTGTTTTGACTGTTTAGAGCGTATTTTGTGCAACCTCAATCAGCCAATCCAGATAGTAATCGCTGGTAAGCCTAACATTGAAGATGAGGTCGGTGTAGATATGGCCCGTCAAATAGGAGAGAACGCAATGAACCCTAGATTCGATGGACGTATTGCCTACCTACAGCAGTACAACCTAGGGCTTGCTCAAAAGTTAGTTAAAGGTGCGGATGTTTGGCTCAACACTCCGGAAAAAGGCTACGAGGCTTCTGGCACTAGTGGCATGAAGGCAGCCGCTAATGGGGTGCTTCAGTGTAGCGTGAGCGATGGATGGGTGGACGAGGTAGACGCATCTTCTGCCGGTTGGGTGCTGCCTGAAATTAACACATCAGATACTATCTATGGCTTTTTAGAGCATGAAATAGCTCCTCGGTTTTATGAAAGAGACGAAGAAGGCATACCTAGTCGGTGGCTTAAATACATGAAATCCGCAATCGACTTAATATCCAAAGACTTTACCACCGCCCGTATGCTAGAAGAATACCGACAGCATCTCTATCACATTGGCAGCGGGGAAGATAAATAAAGCATGCTGTGTGGTGTGGTACAATTAAGCGTAAGCGTCACTAAGGAGGTAGTGTGGCCAACCAGCTTCATGATATAAAGGTTCTATTTGTCACGGCAGAAGTTGCCCCATTTTCTAAGCAAGGCGGCCTGAGTCAGGTGGCATATTTTTTACCACGAGCCCTTAAAAAGTTAGGCGTAGATGTACGCATATTTACCCCTAAATACGGAAAAATTGTTGATGAGCAGTACAACCTAAAGACACTGCAAGAAAATGTGAAGATTCCCACTGGCCATAAAAAAGGTGACGGATTTCCGACCAATCTAACATGCAATGTAAAAGTATATGAAGAGCCAGAAGACCCTTTTGAGCCGACAGTATATTTTCTAGAAAACGAAGAGTATTTTGAAAAGCGAGCTAATGTGTATGGCTATGAAGATGACCATATTAGGTTTGGTCTGCTTAGCCGTGGAGCACTTGAGTTTATGCTCAGTAAAGAGTTTGTGCCAAATGTCGTACATAGTAACGATTGGCATACAGGGTACTTAATAAACGATCTTTATTATGTGCGCCAAGAAGACAAAGATATGCGAGATGTAGCTAGCTTACTCTCAATTCATAATACTTATCAGGGTAATTTCGATTATGGCAGAGCATCAGAGATGGATTATGACGACGGTAAGAGCCCTCTGGCGGCCTTTTACTCTGATCGGTTCTTGAAGCAAAATGCACTAAAACGAGGTATTATGCGCGCCGATCGCATGAATACAGTCTCAGAGACTTATTCGAAACAGCTTTTATTAGAAGAATATGGCATGGGTCTGCACAGATTATTTCGTGAACTTCGAGGCAAGATGTCCGGAATATTAAATGGCCTTGACTACAAAGACTTCGATCCATCCACCGATAAAATAATAGCCAAAAACTTCACGCATCGTAGTCTAGGCCGACGCAAAACCAACAAGCTTGATTTGCAGAAAGAATTTAACCTTGAGAAGAACCCACATGCGCCAATTGTGGCGCTTTCTGGCAGACTTGACGGTCAGAAAGGTATAGATTTAGTTAGAGATTCTATCGATTTTGTGCTCAAGGAGCTGGACGTGCAGTTTATTGTATTGGGTGGTGGTGATAGCCACTATATCGACTTCTTCGAAGAGCTAGAGCGAAAATACCCAGATAGGGTCGGTGCTCACCTGATGCCTGATTTTATTTTGCCTCGTAAAATATTTGCTGGTGCTGATATTGTGTTGATGCCAAGCTACTATGAGCCGGGAGGGATAGTTGCGATTGAGGCGATGCGATATGGTTCGGTGCCTCTGGTGCGAGCTACTGGAGGTCTGGCTGACATAGTGCAAGACTATGATACACAAAACCAAACTGGTACTGGTTTTAGCTTTCGAGACTTTTCTAGTCAGAGCTTCTTAGTGGCGTTAGTGAGAGCGTTGGAGGTTTATAAAGATCAAGATGCATGGCAAGAGCTTGTAAAGAGAGTGATGCAAGAAGATCTTTCTTGGGACAAAGTAGCTAGAAAGTATGCCGATTTGTATGAACGGACACTAGATTATAGATTAGAGGCTGTAGCCCCAAACCCACCAATGACCTACCAGCAGCGCATCGACTAGCACCGATCTAAGTGCTACAATAACTGCATGCTTTGGGGAAATTTCCTACATCTTTATCAACCTGTGACACAAAAGCCGTATTGGATAAATCGGATTACTAAAGAGTGTTATCGTCCGCTTTTTGAAGGTTTAATTGAAAACCCAGATTTACACTTGTCTATTAACATCAATTCTGTATTGGTAGAGTTGCTTGACGAGCACGGGCACGAAGATGTGATTGCAAACATCAAAACTTTACTTGAAAAAGGCCAGATTGAGCTAACGGGCAGCGCTAAATATCATCCACTGCTTGTTTTTATGCCTGAATATGAACAGGTAAGACAAATACGTCTCAATGATGAAGCTCATAGACGCTATTTTGGTGACGCTTATAAGCCAAGAGGTTTTTTCCCACCTGAAATGGCCTTTAGTTATGATCTAGCCAAAACTGTAGCTGACCTAGGTTTTGAATGGATTATTGTCGATGAATTATCGTTCCCCAATCAGGCGCCGGTAGATTATAGCAAGCGATATGTCGTTAAAGAAGCAGAGAGTCTGTCGATTTATTTCCGCGAACGTGGTGCGAGCTGGAATATACTGTCTGGACAGTTGGGGACGCCAAAGATGTTAGAAGACAGTCTTAAGGACAGATTTGATAGCGGTGAATATCTGCTAACGGCAATGGATGGAGAAACGTTTGGACATCACCGCCCTGGGCTGCAGAGCTTACTGTTCGACCTCAATCAGACCGACAAGATTAAGACCTGTCTGTTGTCTGATATTGCAAAGGAATACCCTGAACCTGAGGTCATCGAACCGCAAGCGTCTACATGGGCACTGATGCAAAAAGATCTTGAGCGCAATATGCCTTTTTCTAGGTGGCATGATGATGAGAACGAGATACATGCATTGCAGTGGAAGCTGACAAAGATGGCCATAGAGCTTTATGCATCTAAGCATCGAGACAGTCAAGTGCTTGAAGAAGACCCATTAGACAAGTCACTGCAGTCTGACCAGTACTGGTGGGCTTCTGCCCGTCCTTGGTGGTCTATAGAGATGATAGAGCGAGGGGCTAAGAATCTATTTGATGCCATATGCGAGGCACCCGATGCCGATAAAGAGACAATAGCCGAAGCTAAGGAGCTTTACAGAGATATAGTATTTACCGCATTTGACTGGCAGCGTAGCGGTAAAGTCGATGAGTTGGCTAATTCTGAAGATGAAGAAGTTAGACAGAGAACAGATGAAGCTATTCCTCATCTACCTAGAGAAGAGGTAGACAAGATGGTGGCCAACCTAAGAGCTGAGATCAAAAAAGTTGTCGAAAAAGATGAGTTTGAGCGTGCTGTTCAGTTACGGGATCGCATCAAAGAGCTCGAGGGCTATGCTGACGATGTAGACACGCCTCAGACTAGCCCCGAAGGCACTCAGGAATGGGACGACTGAGGTCCACCTTCAGTTGCTTCAAGCTAGTAGCCTTTGTATAAAATGACTTAAAAACTTCAAAATCTATACAAACTATTCGTTGCGGTGATTGGTAAGCTGGTATACTCGTGAAAGATAGGGCAAGGGTATAACTGTACTTTACAAGTGATGAGTCGCGTATTATTGCAAAATAAACCTAAATATTGCATTATATAGATTGGCCGTTTGGCAGAATTTGAAATGAGAAAGGAATTGCTCTGTGTCTGTGAGACCAATCAAAAAAGTATTGACCCTGTTTTCGTACCGGAGCGGTGCGTTGATGGGTGTGCCATATGATGAATATATACGGACACTCCAACAAAATCGAGTAAACAAATCGTATGAATTCGTACGATCCAGCGTAAAACACCTTCATTTTTCGATACAAGGAAATCAATTGTCAGTGCAAGATGGTGTTAACGGCGTGTCTTGCTTGGATTATGATTGTATATATTTACGGTTTTGCCGTAATCGACCCCAGCAGACAAAATCACTCGCACTGTTTGCCGCTAAAAATGGTATTCCTTTAATCGGAAGGCACGTTTTGCATACTGAAAGCAGCTCGAAGCTGGCCGAATACAGTGAATTGGCTGGTCAAGGCTTGCCACTTATCGATTCGTTTTCTGCGACTGGCGGCCAAATTCGAAAAGTATTCCGAAATAATCCGCCTCTAGAATATCCGGTTATCGCCAAGTCTATAACTGGCACTTTGGGATCGAATAACCATTTAATAAATTCGTTTGTTGAACTGGAAAAACTTCTGCAGGTATATCCCGATACAACGTTTATCCTACAGCGGTTCATCCCTAATGATGGCGATTATCGTATATTAATCATGGACGGCCAGCCTGCGGTAGTGTTGTACCGGTCTCGGACCCATGGACATCTAAACAATACTTCACAAGGCAGTAGTGCTTTAGTATTGACACTGGAAGAGGTGCCCTCAGAATTATTGGAAACCTCTCGTAGGGCTGCCCGTATTCTTGATAGGGATGATTTATGTGGAGTCGATATCGTGGTCGACAAAACTGATAACGCACACTATGTGTTGGAAGTGAATCGTAATCCGCAAATTGAAACAGGGGCTGCCATTAATCAGAAATCGACCGCCCTTAACCAATTCGTGGCACGCTTAATGGGGGTTTAACATGGGTGCATTGTCAGCTAAATATCGGCCAAAAATTCTCATCATAGTAAGCCATGTTCCAAAGAACACTTCCGAAAGCCCTAACTATACGTTGCTTGAGCAAGACCTTGTCCAGCATACGAATCGTTTCGACATCGAAACGGTGGCGCTCAAAGAGTTGGTGTTCGATATGCGCCCGAACCACGCTAAGGTAACCGCTCCCTTGAGGGAGCTGGATGTAGAAGATTTCAGCTTGGTGGTGTTTCGTTTATGGTCTAATCAGCCAGAACGTGCAGCAGCTTTGGCCGCCTTCCTTGAAGGGAAGGGTATACCCTATATCGACCACGTTGTCCCTACTATAGGCAGCTCCAAGTATGCTTGTGCTATGGCGCGTTGGGCGAATGGCCTGCCCTTCCCGCATACCCTCTTCAGCTCTAGCGCAAAGCTGAAAGCTTATCTGGAGTCGGAGCAGCCTTTATCGTATCCATGCATCGTGAAGGCGGCTCTTGGCAGGAAAGGGGAGGACAACTATTTGGTGGAAACTAAAAAAGAGCTCATAGGTATATTGCACAAAAGTCCACAAACTGAATTCGTACTGCAACAATACATACCAAGCGATTGTGACTATCGCTTCTTAGTGTTTGGCTCTCAGGTGGCTCTAGTGATAAAGCGCCAGTCACTAGACTCTCATATACACAACACATCCCAAGGTGCCGATGCCAACCTCGTAGATGCTGCGGACTTCTCAGACGAAGTCATCGCTGACGTGAAACAGGCCGTTAAAGTCGAGCGTCTTGATATGGCTGGAGTGGATGTCGTATTCGATAAACACACAAATCAACATTATATCTTGGAAGTGAATCGAGCGCCTCAGATAAATACTGGGGTGTTCGCGGAAGCCAAGACCAGAGCATTAGCACAGTATCTGGATTCTACTGTCCAGCGTCGATATTATCGCAGAAAAGATGTCGGCACACCGCTTCAGTGGGCAGGTCGCCACGTGTTGGCTGATATTCCAAGCTTGGATATCTCTGCTATGCCGGCAAAAATAGATACCGGTGCCTACAACAATGCGCTGCACGCAGAAAATATTGTTGCCGAAAACGGAAAGCTGACTTTCGAGGTTCCCTGGAAGGTAGATGGTAAGGTGGAGAGTTTGCGATGTGAATCGGATGAGTTTAGTAGGGCAGAAATTAAAAACAGTTCTGGCCAAATAATGACACGCTATAAAATACCTGTTACGCTGCATATCAACGGCCGTGAATTTGCAACTGAGTGCACTCTAGCCGATCGCGGTCTCATGAAATACCCGCTACTCATCGGCAGGCGCTTACTGAGGGGTAACTTTCTAATAAACGTAGAGCTTAATCAGGAGCGAGATAAATGAACATTGCAATCCTTTCTAAGGGTCCAACCAATTACAAAAAACGCAAACTCTACACCGCTCGACGATTAGCTGAAGCCGCAGAGGCGCGCGGACACACGCCCCTTTTGCTTGACTATACCCGTTGCTATATGGGAATGGAGCAAGGAGTGCCAAACGTGCATTTTCAAGGTAAGGAGATTCCTAAAATCGATGCCATCATACCTCGTATTGAGCCAGCGAATACAGGTTATGGTGCTGCAGTGGTTCGACAATTCGAAATGATGAATGTTTACAGCGCAACCAAATCTATCGCTTTGGTGCGTTCACGAGACAAACTGCGCAGCCTGCAGCTTCTATCTAGTGCTGGAATCGACATACCCAAAACAGTGTTTGCCAATCGCACCACCGACATAAACGATCTCATTGAGCTTGTTGGCGGTGCGCCTGTTATCGTTAAGCTTATTGAGAGCACGCATGGCCAAGGAGTCGTATTGGCCGAAACCAAAAAAGCAGCAAAATCAGTGATACAAGCTTTCTACAGTATTAACCAGCCGATATTGATTCAGGAATTCATTGACGAATCAGGAGGATCGGACATCCGTGCTATCGTGGTGGGCGGTCGGGTTGTAGGATCTATGCGGCGCCAGAGTCTTGATGGCGAATTCCGCTCCAACATTCATCAGGGTGGCAGTGGAGAAAAAGTGAAGCTTAGCAGTGATGAGCGACGGGTGGCTGTCAAGGCAGCCCGCCAGCTTGGATTGAATGTCGCAGGGGTGGATCTATTGCGTTCGAAACGGGGGCCTTTGGTTATCGAGGTTAACTCCTCTCCTGGCCTGCAAGGAATCGAGGCGGCGACTGGCAGGGATATTGCTGCTAAAATAATAAAGTATGCGGAAGTCAATGCCACCAGAAAACCTAAAAAAGACAAAGTCGGCGCGTAAAGCACAACTATTTTTGTTGGTATTTACATTACTTTTAGCAGTTGTGATTTGGTTTTTTTGGGATGATGAATCAATAGAACAAGAAACCAAGACACTTAATATTGCTGACGCTGAATTATTAGTAGAAATTGCCGAGACTCAGCAAGCCAGGGCCAAGGGACTTTCAGGAAGAGACGACTTAGAAGATGGCCGGGGGATGTTATTTGTGTTTGATGAGCCAGATTTGTACAGCATGCATATGCAAGATATGAATTTTTCTATAGACATTATATGGCTAGATGAGGACCGCCGAGTGGTGGATATAATATCTGACGTAAACCCCGATACTTACCCTCAGACGTTCAGCCCGAGAAGCGCAGCTAATTATGTACTGGAAGTACCGGCAGGGTTCAGTGAAGAGTACGACCTTGTCCGTGGATCAAGGGCTAGTTGGTAGAAATCTATAAATCTTCTCGATTTAAAGCATAAGTGTTATAGTACGCTCATAATGAACGTTGATTTTATTATTGCATTGGCCGTAATTGGCATGAGTGCGCTTTTGTTGCACTTTAAGAGCCATGTCAAGTTTGTGGCTTTGGGTGTTTTTGTCGGGTTTACGTTGATTGAAATAATTCCTTTTGAGCAGTATATTGCTAGTGCTGAGGTTGAGAGTCTGGTAAAGATAATATTTTTGTTGGTGCCGGCTGGAATATTGGGTCTTAATCATACAGTCGATAAGCGCAAGAAAGCAAATTTTGTGTGGGTTATAATATTTGTACTTGTTTTCACCCTATTCTTTCTCTCTAGCCTTGGTCAACTACTACCGGATCAGTATCAGGCATTTATTACAGATCAATCTCTCATTGGCTGGCATGTATTGAATCAATTTACTTGGTTTGCATTGGCTGCTGCAGTCATCATACTTGTAGATAGCATTAGTCACCGACAATATATTGAGAAGCAGCGAAAGAAATCGAAAACTAAAAAATCTAGTAGTTAATAATATTTAATCAGTGCCTTAATAAAAAAATTGGCTCGCAGGGATGGCCGATATCTTTCGTCTATATCGTAAATGGTGAGGCATAAATTTGCCTAAACAGGGACAGATTGGGTAGAATAAGGTCTGACCTCAATCGATTGATTGCGGGCCTGTAGCTCAGTTGGTTAGAGCAACGGCCTTTTAAGCCGTGTGTCGTGGGTTCGAATCCCACCAGGCCCTCCAAAGAAAGAGTCCGAGCTTGTCTCGGTCTTTTTCT
>CAYQCN010000025.1:0-8303 GCA_964415975.1 uncultured Candidatus Saccharibacteria bacterium
CAGACTAGATGACTACTATGTACTCCTTTATAATTTGTTGCGCGTATGATAATAGATAGTCAACTCGCCAAAATAACTCTAGCAAAATCGAACGAGTCCGAAATCGCTGGCAAGTTAATTAGTGGCGGCATCGGTGTCATGCCGACCGACACGATATATGGCCTAGTCGGTCGAGCCCAAGATAAGACAGTCGTTGAGCGAATATATCGCATAAAAGGCCGAAGCCAAGAAAAACCATTAATTATTTTGATAAGTCAGAAAGAGCAAATATATGAGTTTGAAGTAGATCTCAGCCAAAAGGCAATGAACAGCCTAGACTTGTACTGGCCCGGCCCTAACACCTTAATCCTGCCCTGTGCAAATGACGATTGGCGCTATCTTCATCGTGGCAAGTATTCACTCGCTTTTCGCTTACCCCAAGATGAATGGTTACGCTCTACCATTGATCTTGCCGGTCCATTGGTGGCACCAAGCGCCAACCCCCAGTCCAAACAGCCGGCAGACTCAATAGTCCAAGCCTATAAATATTTTGGCGAAGAAGTAGATTTTTATGTAGACGGAGGCGACATAAGTGCCGAACCGTCACAAATTTTACGTTATGAAAATGGCAGCTTTGAAGTGATGCAGCGCTAAACCGGAAAGTTTTATATAGATTGACAAAAGATTAAATATCTTTCAAAATAAGTAAGTCCGTACATTGACATAGTATTGCCTACAGGGTGATACACAACCAAGGGGAGATTTATGGATGCGCTACTAATCGTGGTTTCGCTAATCACTGTTGTGGCCATTGCGCTTTTGCCAATAATGCATTGGGAAATGATGCGCAAGGCGCCTTGCGGTGACCCGGCAAAATTGGAGTATGAAATGATTGAAAATTTGAAGAAATAGATACTATTTCTTCAAAACTGCTGTTAACGAACGCTCATTTTTTCTGGTCGTTACTTGCATAGATCTAACTTTTTAGATTTTTGATCTTGGACCTGCCTAGGTCCATGGTCAATGACTTAGACCTACACTTCCGTTGCATTAAGCGAGTACTTGCTAATATGCAAGCCTTGCACAGCCAAGAGATCTTACGTTCAAAACTACATACAAAGTTTTGCACAATAACTCTTATAGGAGGCAGTGATGTTCAAAAAGGTTTATGTTGAAGTAATCGGAGTTATTCCTGAGCCTAGGTCTGAGTCTGATGTTCAGCTCCTCACAGCTACATTCGAGTTCTTGACCCCAAGTAGTCAAACTAGACTTAGCCGCGAGCAAATAGATAAGGCTATCAAGCAATGGAAGAATGTCTATCCCAATTGCCAGGTGCAGCAACTTACGGTCCATCAACTTCCCCCTAGCAACGCTGTCTGAGTGCGGACAACCGCCTCAGGTTCAATCGCATTATAACGCTAAATTTGCGTTTAATTGTTGGTTGCTGCCTGAGGCTTTGCTATTTTTATCAATCATTAATGTTAGAAAAAGTGCATCCAAGCTAGAGTGTAATGCGCGAATGACATGTACCATCTAGTTGAATGCACTTATATATTACGGATCGGTTAGATACTGCAACCATTTTTCGCTTACTCAATCGAAAAAAACTATCGGCTGTGAATCCAAGAAAACTCATCGATCACATGGTGTTTAAAAGCCTGCACAGACTTGATGCTGTTTTTGACTCCCCAAAGCAGCTAACAGTGTCAGTTGCCACAAGGCGCAGCCTTTATTGGTGTATTGCTGATAGTCCAGAAGTATAATTTGAACACAACTATGAAGGCAACATTTAGGTGTCTTACGTTGACTGTAGCGACGAATCTACACCCACTCTCCACCTTGCCACATAATCAACTCTAGATCATCGGCTACATCATTCAGCATCGGCATTAGATAACCCCACAAGAAAGGATTGTTGTTGTTCTCGACAAATTCTTCTTCTGTTAGACAGAAGTAATCAAGTTCAGGTAGGTAGTCCATAATATGTTGTCCGTAGCTTGTAGCGCAGCGCAATGAATAGGCGCATTGGCGGTAGTAGTCGTCCATTGTGAAATTAGTTACTATCACCGGATTCGCATCTTCAAATCTTTTTTCAAAAATAATCAGTTCGAAGCCTGTGCTGCTTAGCATGGACTTCAATGCTCTTTTTGCCTCCCTATTCTTGATACTGACGTAGCTGGCGAGCGCGAATTGCATTTTGAACCCGATCTGTATTAGGTGCTACCATCGCGTCTGCGATGACAGGTATACTATAAAATAATAGCTATATATCATCAAATGACCAGCCAGTCCAAGCGGTAACAAATAGTCGATTTGTCAGCCGTACTTTAACTCATAAAGTAAGGTTTTCGATAATCGAATACATCTTTTTGGTAAGTATAATCTGCTAGAAATTTGTCATTTTTAAATTTATACTCAGTGACGCTGTCATTTCTTAGCTCTGTGCCTGCAAAATCTTGCACTACATCTACCGCTTTGTTGAAGAGTTCCATTTTTTGACTTCGACTGTATGAGTTGATTTCATTGGCGGGTACAAAAAAATGAAATTCTTGTTCGACATCGTCTATGTTGGAGCGTAGAAAAATTCGGAAGCCGCAGTCGCCTTCAAATTCTCCGTTTCTGAGCATGATATCGTCATGCTCTGTCAATGATATGCTCCACGCGTTATCCATATCATATAAAATCAACTTTTGCTCAATTAGTCAATAGCAGTGTTTAAGCTTAGTCTACCCGGCCTGTTTTTTGACAAATATCTTGTGCACTTCTCCGGCCAAAAGTACTACTACTGCACTTAAAGCGCCGGTGATAAATAAATCATTAAGCGCTACCGGCTCAAGGCTTAACGGCTCTTGCATCGGTCCAAAAAGCGCTAGCCACTGCAAGAAGGCAGCGATCAAGAGCCCGATATAAAAAGTCCAATTTACGGTTTTTAATCTTGTAAAAGCAGACTGCCATTCGCTTCTTGCTGTAAAGGCGTTGGCCCACTGCATAATCACTAATCCGCTAAATGCGATACTACGAGCGTACTCTTCAGAGTGACTATCGACGTAGATAATGAACAGTGCTAGTGTAGTGGCCGCCATGACTATAGCTACACTCACCATGCGCGATATGATGACCCTGCCTAGAATCGGCTGCTTGGGGTGCCTAGGTTTACGCTGCATTACATCTTGTTCGGCGGGCTCTAAGCCGAGGGGTATTACAAAAGCAGTGTCAGTAGCAAGGTTAATCCATAGTATCTGCACCGCCAGGACTGGCAGAGGTAAGCCAAGTATTAAAGCCGCTAGCATAGTCAAGGCTTCTCCGGCATTGGTAGTCAGTAAATAAAACAGCATACGACGAATGTTGTCGAATATTTTGCGTCCTTCTGCCAGGGCAGTCGTAATGCTGCTGAAATTATCGTCTAACAAAACAAAATCGCCCGAGTCCTTGGCTATTTGAGAGCCACTACCCATGGCAAAGCCTATGTGCGCATTTGATAGAGCCGGCACGTCATTGACTCCGTCTCCAGTCATAGCGGCGATATCGTGTTTTTTCAGCTCGGTGAGAATTCGGTGTTTTTGCTCTGGTATCACGCGGGCAAAGACGCGCGTATTGGCTACTGCTTGACTCAGTTGCTGTTCGTCCATACTGTCCATCTTGCGTGCGTCTAGGACTTGGTCTCTACTTTCGGCCAGTCCAAGCTGTTTCCCAATCTGATAGGCAGTCTCAGCATGGTCGCCGGTGATCATGCGCACCGTCACCCCGGCAGCTTGTGTGGCTTCAATAGAGGTGATGGCCTCTGCTCGGAGCTCATCAGCCACAGCCAAAAAGCCCAAAAATTCAAACTTATCATCTGCTAGCTCTTCTAGGTCTTCTACGTCACGATCCTTTACCCTGCCTAAAGCTATCACTCGGTAACCTTGACCAGTCAGGCCTTCTAGAGCCTGGTTGGCTTCCTGTGCAAAACTGTTTGTCATGGAGGTGTGTTCTAGGATTTTTTCTGGCGAGCCTTTGAGATAGATGTCGCGCTGTCCGTCTATCTCCCATATATTGCCACTTAGGGCTAGTTCTTGGACGAAGGGTAGGCTGCGGATGAGCTTGTACCGGCTCACATCTACATTGTGTTCGGCTACATATTCAGTAAAAGCCGTGTCGAGCGGATCGTGAGACACGCCCTCTCTTTGGTTGGTAGAGAGCTGCATAATTGCCGCAGTTTCATCTGCTGATGGCTTAGGTTCGGCTTGCCATATCTCTTGCACTCGTAGTTTGTTTTCAGTCAAAGTGCCTGTTTTATCACTAGCTACAGTAGTAATTAGCCCGATATTCTCAATAGCAGCCATGTTTCGGACCAAGGCTTTACGTTGGGCCATACGGCGCATACCAAGTACCAGTATTACAGATATAGCGATTGGCAGACCTTCCGGTATGACTGATACAGAAATAGTCAACATAAATCGTAAGGCTTCTGCCATCTCTATTCCACGCCACATGCTCAACATAAATATTACGGCCGCAAATGCCACCACTATCGACACGATTTGTGATACCAGTTTGTCTATTTTTTCCTGGACCGGCGAACTCAGATCTGTCTGCTGGGACAGCACTGCAATCTGGCCAAACTCAGTGAAGTTGCCGGTGGCAAATACTACCGCTGTCACCTCGCCAGATACCAAGAATGAACCCTGGAAGATGACATTGTCGCGCTCATAAACCTGCTTTTCACCTTCTAATGCATTAGTTTGTTTGGCTACCGGCGCTGACTCACCCGTCAGTAAGGCTTCATCGCACCTAGCGTTGTCCGACAATATGACTCTTGCATCGGCCGGCACCTTGTCACCTTCATATAGGCGGATCACATCACCCGGCACTAGCTCCTCTGGTGGCAACTGCTTCGGCTGCCGGTCTCGCAACACCTCCACATAGGCAACATCTGTATCTTTGAGGCTTTTAAGTACACGCTCTGTAGACACCCTTTGCACGTAGTAGATAGCAGCACTAATGGCGATAATTGCGATAATGATATAGGCATCGAGTGTTTCTCCGGTGATGATGCTGACAGCCGCTGCGATACCAAGTATCAGCATAAAGACGCTACGAAACGGCTCGGTTATTTTATGCCAGAGCGACTCACCCTTTACGTCTAGCGCGTTTGGACCTACCTGATCGTATACATTTTTGGCTTGCTGAGTGGATAGCCCTTCTGGGCTGCTGCTAAGGTTGTCTAAAGCTTGGTCAGTAGTTTGTTGGTAATATTCCATATTTAACAAATGATAGGAGGCATCTAAGTCTCCATGTAAAGAAGTCTGTGTTTATACTACACGAAATTTATGATAATGAATATGCTTTTTGCCTTTTTAGACCCCGTTTTCCAGTCGCTAATAAGCCAGTTATAATCTAGCCATGAGCATAGAGCCCAAGCAAAGAAGTTTCTACACCAACCTTTCGATACTTATAGCACGAGGAGTAGTGGTATTCGTCTTTCTTTACGTTGCATACCTTTTTTATGATGCAGCTATTGGAGGTATATTTGATAGAACCACTGCTATTGCCAGCTTTTTGTTGCTTTGGCTGTTTACCGCTTATGTGTTTTTGCCACGCGTACATCGCTTTCTAACTAGGTTATATTTGCCAGATTATTATATCGGCCGCACTAAAACACCAGACGGCTTGCTAGCCGATCCGGTCAATATCGCGCTATGTGGCTCTAGACAAGATATAATATCTGCTATGGAGGCCGATGGTTGGGTCAAGGCCGACCGTCTCAGCATCTCAAGTGGTGCACGCATGCTCTGGGCAGGGCTGACTCGGCAAAGCTATCCTAATGCACCGGTCAGCACTATACTGCTTTTTGATAGACCGCAAGATTTTACCTTTCAAAAAGAAGTCGATGGCAGCGTACATGCTAGACACCATGTCAGGTTTTGGCGCACGCCTAAAGAGTGGCTACTACCTGGAGGTTATGAGGCTGACTGGTTGGCCGCAGCTACTTACGATCGCAGCGTCGGCCTATCCCTCTTTACTGGTCAGATTACTCACAAGATCGATGAAGACACCGATCAAGAGCGCGATTTTGTCGTCAAATCTTTCAAGCGCGCTGGTGCCAAAATTGATATTAAGCATGATTTTAATACCGCCTACCGGCACCGCAACGGTGGGGGCGACAGCATCAAGACAGATGGGGCTATGCCGTTTATCTATCTAGACTGAGGCCAATATATTAGCCTGTGCAAACTCCAGTAGGCACAGGAGCTGTGGAATTGCGGTGCCTATCTAGCATCGACTGCAGTGCCGCTGCCTCGATAGCATAGCCTACGTTGGGGTCGGCTTCCGATCTTGCAAATATTATGCCTACCACTTCACCATTGCTACGCACCATCGGGCCACCCGAATTGCCAGAAGATATTTGTGTTTGCAGTTCGTATACTGGCCTGGTTACTAGGCCTTGGCCATAGATATCTCTACCTCGAGCCTGTAGCTGCCGTAATACTGCGCTCTCCACGATCTCTAATGGCCCGCCGGCCGGATAGCCAAGTACAGCTCCAGTAGTGCCCCTATCGGCAGTAGATGTAGATAATGGCAAAGGCCCTCCAGCCAGACCGGACACCCTTAGCAAGGCTAAGTCTAGTTCTGGATCGAAAGCGATGACTGTTGCCTCATTACGGCCTTGAGTATCGACTACACTTGGTCTTTCAATGCCTGCTACGACGTGAGCATTTGTGGCTACTATGTCCTCACCAACCACAAAACCTGACCCATTTACTACACCGCCACAGCCGGCACTCTCTATCCTAACGGTAGAAAGTCCGGCCGCCTCAAGCGCTGCTGCTAACTCCTCAGAGCTTGGCGGCTCCACTGGATCGATCGGTGCCGGCTCTAGCCCCGTAAATACTCTAGGAAAGTTATCAGGATTGATGAGGTTGGTGATTTGTGACGTTACCGAAGGCGCTGGCGGTAGTTCTCGATTTAGTGTTTGCAGTATAACTGACTCTCGTATCTGCTGGTTGACCTGTTGAAAAGGTGTACCCGACAATATAGCAGCTATTAGCCATGCAAATATTAGAGTGGCAGCTATGCCAAATATTGCACCCAAAACTGCATCGGCTATACCCAGATGTAAGCGTGAGGTAATGTGCGAGAGCTTGCGTCCTGCATATTCTCCCATCGCACCCACAAACAGAGCTACAGTGATAATAGTAGTTATTGAAACAAGTAAGCGAAACACTGGATCGTCCGGGATGAAATTCAATATAAATGGCGATAACATCGCCCCGCCCAAGACACCAATCCAAAACCCTCCAATCGAAAAAACCCCACGGACAAAACCGTAGTTTATCCAGCGAAATGCTTGCAGGGTTACGACTAGTAAGATTACGCCATCAAGTAGGTTCATACACTACTATTTTACTCCTGAAATGAGGTCTTTAACAGCTATTTGCTGACAGAAAATTAATAGTTGCGTTTACATCTTGTGCTCAAAACAGCTACAGGCTTATCTCTACTTCGTCATCATTTTCTGCTAGAGCTGATGGGTTGGCATGCCTTAATATTACTACCATCTCACTATCCTCTGCCAATGCCTCATATTCGATTAGCCCGCTAAAACTTACTCGGCCATCGCTCTCATTACTTTCTGCCTTGGCAAAAGATTCTGCTACCGGCTGTCGTCCGCCATGGGATCTTAGCTCTATCGGAAAGCTACCTTCAAAGGCCCAGCCTTCGGGCGCGGAGCCTTCAATTGTAATCTCACGATCTCCATTTTCTGTCAGTTCAAGTAGGGTTATTTCTATTTGTTCACCTTTATCACTGGTATATGTTTGTGCCGGTGTTTGCTGCTCATCGTTATTGCCTTGATTGTCATGTACAGTCTGACCACTACCCTCACCCTGTTCGTAGTTGGTGTAGTACCAGCTCCAAGTTGCCACTGCCAAAATAAGCAATGTGATCATTATGATCAAAGACTTTACTTTGCTGTAGTGATTCGATTGCTCCATAATTTGCCTTTCGGCTTATACCTCGAGCCTAGCACATCTATGAAGTATATTCATGCAAAATCGTCAAAAATCCCATCATAAAGCAGTGTATAATGAAAGTATAAGAGACATAAACAATCTCATGCAAAGTGACGCAACAAATGATTCGCAAATTAGTCAGCTTTTCAACGATGGCAAGTCAATATTTCACGAGAAAAAGCGCATAATTATCCAACCCGGCGACTCGCCATCCACGATTAGCACTCTTGAAAGTGGCGTAGTACGCAGTTATGCAATCACCGACAAGGGCTATGAAAGCCTGGCCAATATTTATAAACCCCCCGATGTCATCCCGCTCAGCGCAGCCATATC
>CAYQCN010000026.1:0-7034 GCA_964415975.1 uncultured Candidatus Saccharibacteria bacterium
AGTCTGGGCCGTGTCTCAGTCCCAGTGTGGCTGATCGTCCTCTCAGACCAGCTAGTGATCATTGCCTTGGTAGGCCATTACCCTACCAACTAGCTAATCACCCGCAGGCTCCTCCCGAAGCGCCGGAGCTTTACTCTTGCGAGACTATAGGGTATTAATCCGGATTTCTCCGAGCTATTCCCTACTTCGGGGCAGATGCCAACGTGTTACTCACCCGTCCGCCGGTTTCCTCTATCCGAAGATAGATTCTCCCTCGACTTGCATGTATTAGGCACACCGCCAGCGTTCACCCTGAGCCAGGATCAAACTCTCCATAAAAGTTAAGTTTGCAAGCCATAAAACTGGTTATGGCTTTCGACTCATTGGCGGCTGTTGTTTAAGCGTACAACAACCAAAACGACTTGAAATTGAACGGTTATACTGCACGATCTAAATTGTTAAAGTTCTGACACTAAAATTGTATAAGCGCACATAGCCTCATACGTAAGTGCAAATTTAATAATACCCCGTATATATTAAGGCTGTCAACTAATTACGTTGGCTGATTATTTTTTTCTAGATTTGCGTCTTTTCTTCTTGCGGCTTCGCTTATTTAGCAGCTCTGCCGATTCAGCTTTATATTTACTTTTTGCCTTAGAATACAGCTCTAAAGCAAGCACTGATTGTGCTAGCGCAAAGCTTGCCAAAATGATAAGCGGCCATAACCTCCAAGTAACCGCCCCAAACCCTTCAAACTGCATCAATGTAAAGAAAAGGCCTAAAAGGCCAGGCAAAGCCATTGCCCACCCAAAAGCTCCCTTCAAAGTCTGGACTACAGCCACCTGACGAAGTCGTTGTAGCCAACCCCTAGCTACGCCGGAAAGTATGGTAAGAACAGAGAAAATTCCTAAATAGATCCATCGCTCAATGCTGTCTGGGGCTTCAGTCAGCCAACTCGCCTTATCAACCCAGGCAGTATATGTAAATGCAAGACCGACAAACACCCCAATCAGCATACCCACTGCGACTTCGCGCGGAGTATGGCCTAGCACTTCTCGCACAGGCTTGGTGTTGCCCACCATCTTTGATATTGCATTAATCATAATCGACTGCTCACCGCTCGCTCGCCGCACGCCTAAAGTGTCGTATATGACAACTGCAGCAAATACGGTAGCTATCCCAAATATTGGACTCGACCAACCTTCAGTGGTTAAGGCTGCCAAACTCAAAGCCGTAACTGTGGCTGCATGCGCACTAGGCATACCTCCCGATTGATAGAAAAGTTTAAAGTCAGGCTGTCCATGAAAACCCTTAATGCTAAACTTTACCAGTTGGGATACGAACCAAGCTACGAAAGCAGTCAGTAGCAGCCACATTATTTGGCAACCTCCTTGCCAGACATGCCCTTACTGGTTTCGGGTTTTGTGCTAGAGTTGCCGCGAGCTTGCCCATCGCCTTGCTCATCATCGGCAGCAATCAAAGCCACGGACACTACGCTGTCATCATCATTAAGGCGCATGATGCGAACACCCTGAGTAGCTCTACCCATGGCAGATATGTCGCCGGCCTTGAGCCGAATTATATGTCCGAGACTAGAAATTAGCATAATCTCATCTTCGACTTCAGCTCTCACTACATTTACAATTGCCCCTGTCTTCTTACTGACTGCACTGGCCTTAACGCCAAGCCCTCCACGCTTATGAGGGGCAAATAGTTTGACTTTGGTACGCTTCCCGTACCCACTTGAGTTAACAACTACCACTTCATCCTTTTCGCTAACTACATCAAAGCCAACTAAGGCATCTCCGCCTCTAAGTCTTATACCACGAACACCTCGAGCAGATCGTCCCATAGGCCTTACTTCTGACTCATGGAAGCGCAAGCCTTGGCCGTGGGCAGTAGACATCAGCACCTGATCATCTCCACTCGTGACCCTCACCCACTGCAACTGGTCATCATCATTAAGCTTAATAGCGATCATGCCATTAGTTCTAATGTTGGCAAATTGGGTTAATGATGTCTTTTTGACTACACCAGACCTTGTAGCCATCATCAAGAAAGTACTATCGGTTGACTCGTCTTGCGGTATACGTATCAAAGCGCTTACATCTTCTTCGGGGTGTAACTGCAAAACATTGGCAATTGCTTGACCTTTTGCGGTACGTGATGCAACTGGAACTTCATAGGCCTTAATCCTAAAGACCCTGCCGTGATTGGTAAAGAATAGTATATAGTCGTGCGAATTCGCAAAAGCCATATGGGCTATCACATCTTCTTCTTTGGTGCCCATTCCGACCACGCCTTTGCCGCCACGACCTTGAGACCTGTAAGTATCAACGGTAGTTCGCTTGATATAGCTACCCTTAGTGATGGTCACTACAACCTGCTCATTGGGTATCAGCTCTTCATCAGAGAAAGAGCCCACCTCATGATTGATAATTGTAGTTTTGCGCTCATCGCCGTACTTATCTTTCATAGCAAGCAATTCTTCTTTAATAATGCGCAGAATCTCTTCTTCGCTGGCCAGTATCTTTTCTAGTTCTTTTATTCTAGCTCTTACCTCTTTTAGCTCTTCCTCAACCTTCTGGCGCTCAAGTCCGGCAAGACTACGGAGCTGCATAGCCAAAATTGCATTTGCCTGTATATCAGTTAGCTTAAACTTGTTTATTAAGTTTTGGCGTGCATCATCGGTACTTTCACTACCTCTAATGGTGGCGATAATAGCGTCTATGTCATCTAGTGCTATCTTCAGGCCTTCGAGGACGTGCTCTCTAGCTTTTGCCTTCTTGAGCTCATATTCACTTCTGCGTCTAACCATTAGCTGACGATGCTTCAAGTACTCATCTAGTACGGCTTCTAGATTAAGCACTCGAGGCTGTATGCCATCTACTAAGGCCAGCATGTTTAAGTGGAACTTTTTCTGCATATCGGTGAATTTATATAGCTGATTTAAAATCTTTTTGGGGTAGGCATCCTTTTTCAGGTCCACTACTACTCGGACATTGCCACGAGCACTCTCATCACGAACATCTGATATGCCTTTAATCTTTTTGTCTCGCACTAGATCAGCTATCTTTTGAATCAAACTAGCCTTATTAACAGTGTATGGTACTTCGCTAATTACTATTTGGTGGGAACGCTTGCTCTCTACCACCTCAGCCACCGCTCGAACGGTCATGCCGCCTCGACCACTGCCATAAGCATGTTTTATCGATTCCTTGCCATATATTATACCTCCAGTCGGAAAGTCGGGGCCTTTAATAAAATCGAGCAAATCGTCTGTTGAGTATTCATCGTTTTCGATCATGTAAACCAGAGCATCCACCACCTCGCCTAGATTGTGAGGGGGGATATTGGTCGCCATACCAACCGCGATACCCATCTGTCCATTAAGGAGTAGGTTTGGCACCTTTGCAGGCAGTACAACCGGCTCATCTTCAGAGCCATCAAAGTTCGGCCGAAAATCGACCGTTTCTTTGTCGATATCGGTCAACAGCTCCTCTGATATAGCCGCCATCCTGGCTTCTGTGTAGCGCATAGCCGCAGGTGAATCGCCATCCATACTGCCGAAGTTGCCCTGGCCATCAATCAGCATATAGCGCATGGACCAGTCTTGGGTCATACGAGCCAAAGCATCATAAACCGCCGAGTCACCATGAGGGTGATACTTACCAATTACATCACCTACAACGCGGGCGCTCTTGCGATATTTGGCATTGTGGCGAATGCCGTTTTCGCCCATAGAATAAAGTATCCGCCTTTGCACTGGTTTTAATCCATCGCGAACATCTGGCAAAGCCCGGGCTACAATCACACTCATCGAATATTCGATGTAACTCTTCTCCATCTCCTCTATTAGGCTTTGTGGGTGGACTACGCCTCGATTGTCCTTGATTGGCTCTGGTGTGATGTTGTCTTCGTTTGCCATTACGCACGCTCCACTTTAGTTTTTAAAGTTGAAAGTTTTAAAGTTAAAAAGTAACTGTGCATCAGAAACGCCCGTCTTTCAAACTTTATTGACTTTATAACTTTATAGCTCATTTTATATGTCCAAATTCTCTACTGATTTAGCATGCGACTGTATAAAGCTCTTGCGCATCGGCACGTCCTCACCCATAAGCTTGGTAAATACTGCATCAGCCTTTTCCGCATCTTCTACCGTCACCTGAAGCAACACTCGGTGCTCTGGGTTCATGGTGGTCTCCCATAACTCTTCGGCATCCATCTCGCCAAGACCTTTGTAGCGCTGAATATTCTTAACTCCGGCCAGCTTAAGCCTACCCTTCTCTTCTTCATCAACTAATGTGGTAGAATCCACATCGCTGTCACTGACTGGACCAGGGTCACTCTTGCCCTTCTTTTCTATAAGCTGACCTATGATAGCGTCTTTCTCGTCATCACTATATGCATAGAGCCGTTGCTTGCCAGCTTCAAGCAGGTACAGAGGCGGCTGTGCAATATAAAGGTAACCACCCTCAATTACTTCTGGTAGATGCCTATAAAACAAAGTTAAAAGTAAGGTTCTAATGTGAGCGCCGTCGACATCGGCGTCGGTCATGATAATAAGCCGATGATAACGCAACTTCTCTACATCAAAAGTCTCCGCTACCGATGTACCAAGCGCCATAATAAGCTCTTTTATCTCTTTATTGGCAAGCATCTTATCAAGCCTGACTCGTTCTACGTTTAAGACCTTACCTCGCAAAGCCAATATAGCCTGAAAGTTAGGGTCTCGCCCTTTCTTGGCTGAGCCTCCAGCCGAGTCTCCTTCTACTATATATAGCTCTGACTGAGACGGGTCCTTACTAGAACAGTCTGAGAGCTTACCGGGCAAGCTAGTGCCTTCTAGTGCGCCCTTTCTTATGACTGTATCGCGAGCCGCTCTTGCTGCAACTCTAGCTTTAGCGGCTAATATCACCTTGTTGATAATCTTGCGAGCTTCTTGCGGGTTCTCATCCATATAGTAGGCAAACCACTCACCCATAATCTGCTCTACATAGCCACGTATCTCTGGATTGCCAAGCTTAGCTTTAGTCTGGCCCTCAAACTGCGGATCGGGCAGCTTGACCGATATTACAGCTGTAATACCTTCGCGCACATCCTCTCCAGTCAGGTTGTCGTCTTTATCTTTTAAGACTCCCTGCTTACGAGCATAATCGTTTATAACCCTAGTTAGGGCAGCTCGAAACCCAGTTAGGGCTGTGCCGCCTTCTGGGGTGTGTATGTTGTTGGCAAAAGTCTTTACATTGTCATTAAAAGAGTCGGCATACTGAATTGCTACTTCAATCTTTGCCTCTTTTATCTGCCTATCGACATAAAAAGGCTTGTCATGAACTGGGTCTTTGCCTCTGTTAAGATGGCGGACATAAGACTCTATGCCGCCCTCAAAATAAAAGCCATAACGAGCGCCACTAGCTTCATCTTCGATGCTAGTCCACACGCCTCGTGTCAGATAGGCCTGATGGCGCAAACGATCCTGGACGGTCTCATAATCAACCTTAACAGTCTCAAATATAGCTTCATCTGGATAGAAAGTGATCTCGGTGCCGTTCTCTTCATCTGTGCTACCAACCGACTTGATATCGGCCTCTGGCGCTCCATATGTGTATGTCTGCTCATATATCTTGCCATCTTTATATACACGAGCAATCAGCTTAGAGGAGAGTGCATTGACTACACTTACTCCCACGCCATGCAGACCGCCAGACACTTTATATCCGCTGTCGTCTCCACCAAACTTACCACCAGCGTGAAGCACGGTTAAGACCGTCTCCAGCGCGCTCTTTCCCGTCTTCTTGTGCTTGTCTATCGGTATGCCGCGACCGTTATCTCTGACCCTTACACCGCCATCGGCCTGAAGCACGACACTGACTTGAGTGGCATGACCAGCCAGAGCCTCGTCTATACCGTTATCGACTACCTCCCAGACAAGATGGTGTAGTCCATCTTCGCCAGTTCCACCGATATACATTCCGGGCCGTTTACGGACCGGCTCTAAACCTTCTAGGACTTGTATCTGTCCAGCACTATACTGGCTTTTGTCTGTTGCCATATATATTTATTTCCCTCACTTTTGCTATGGGATATTATAGCCGTTTTGCCGCACTTGGGCAAGCGCACCTGTTCTGCTTATCGCGCCCAAATTAATCGTCGTCTTCAGACTCTGAGCCAAGCACAATGTAGTCGAAACTATACAACTCATCACTGGCTAAAGGTTCGGTAGCTATCAGCACAAAGCCTTCTTTGTCGCGCTCGACAAAGATATTGGTGCTTACTGCTGCAGCATTTATAGGCGTCAGGCTGACGCGAGGCAAACTATCTTCATACTCTTTGGCAAAAGTAACTTTGGCTATTTCGCCCTCTTCAGACACCCCATTCATCTCAACAGTTATAGTCCCGGCAGTATCGGTGCCATCTATACTGACCTCGGCTTCTTCTGGCATGTCGCTAGTATCTTCGTAGTCCTCTTCATTGAGCACTAGGCTTTCCCCGAGCTCTATGGTCGGCTCACTGCCTCTAGACAAGACTCTGCCTCCTAGTGTTATGTCATTTTCTACTTCTAGTTCTTTGACTGTGACGGTACCTTCAAAGGTAGCATCACCTTTGACTGTTAGGTCACCTTCGAGAGTAGTGTCACCTGAGACGTTGAGGTTTGAGAAGGTAGCTGAGTTTCCGTTTTGCAGGTAGCCAGTGTCAGTAGTGCTTGATTGGGTGGTAGCTTCAGTACTTGGGTTGTAGTATTGGGTCTCTACAAAGACGAGGATGGTGTCTTCATCGTCTGTTTGGTCTTCGAGGGCCCGACCGATCACCATGCCGGCTCCGGTGGCACGTTGCGCGACACCTTCAGTACTTGAGCTGGTGAGGTAGTCGCCTGTCTCTATGGTGCCGTTCTCGTCATTGACTTTGACTGGAACACGACCGGAGAGGGCGAGTGGCTCTCCATCAGTGGCTTCAGCCAGGGTTAAACCTGGTTCGGTAGAGATGACCCCGGCTAGACGGGAGTCGTAGCTGCTATCTGCTCGTTCGAGTTCTCCGCTAGAATTGAAGATGACGAC
>CAYQCN010000027.1:0-6854 GCA_964415975.1 uncultured Candidatus Saccharibacteria bacterium
AATTATTAATCACACTTTATGAACCTTATGAATGGAGGCGTATATCTCACAATCAAGTGCATATGAGGGTTTCGAGCAAGAGTTCGAGCGTATACTCTAAAAGGACAGAATATCCGAGCAAGAGCTTTTAAGCATGGCGGAGATGGCGGCAGAAGCGTATACGCAGGAGCCCGATGCACGTGAGAAGATAGCCTACAATATGGCTGGCCTGTGGTTCGTCCTAGATGATAAGATTGGCAAAAATTACGTAGAGCAACATCCGGCCATAGAAGAGGTTGGTGATGAATTTGCACATCTAGAGCTGCCAGATGTCCACATATAATTGGGTGACTATAGTTCGGTAGAAGAAAAGCGGAAGGCGCTTAATATCCAACCTACAAGTGGTCTAGCTTGAAGCACTATCTAGTCAAATAGAAGTATGAGTGGATTAATCCAGAGCGAGTTCTAGACATGACAACGCAGCAACAATTATATTTCCTCGACGACTATCGAGACAGGATGACATTATTAAAAGTAATACATAGCGAGCTACGTATAATAGATTCGGTAAATTCTGAGTATCAGCATTTGTTTAGGAGTTGGCCTTAGTGTTCTTTTTATCCAATCTCAAGGCTGCAGCATCGATTGTATTGTTAAAGTAACTGTTTTGGGCAAGGACAACTTAGACTCAATTGCTGAGAGTAGGGTTTGGGCTATTGGGTGTATTTTTCCCGATAACGATATGCCAAGAGCATTATTGGGCCCATAGAGATAATAGGTGCTAGCAGTGCTACTGCTAAGTATATAGGCAACAAAACCAGCCCAATTATAGAGGCTGCACCTTCCACGAAAGTTAAAAGTGGACCAAAAAAAATTAAAATTGGACCAAAAAATAGGCTTATTACGAAATTTGCTCCCAGTAAAAAGAGCATATGTAAGCCGAGATAGTTGCGTATGTGTTTGTTAGTTTTTCTGATAGTTCTTGCGTTCTCAAAAAGCTTTCGGATTGAGATGTCTTTGCGTAATAAGAATATGAACGGGAGCGGCGCAAAGTGTAGATAAATAAATATAAAATTTACTAAAGACAATATAAACAGGATAATACCCAGAAGGATACCAAAAATACCGAGCACTTGTGAGGACAATATCGCTAGCATGTATAAAAATAGGGGGATAGCGACTAAAAATTGAAGGAGAAGAATAACCAGAAAAATCTTCATCAGTGATGACTTGAGGGTAACATCCGACTGTTCATATTTAATAACACCTACGAGTATTTGCTTGCCAACCATTCGCGCAAAATATGCAGTCAAGAACGTAAAAATGTTCAATAGAAGAAACCCACTTACAGGAAATAGCAGCGCACCAAGCAGGCCGTCGTCAATAGCTAATGGAGAGAAGGCAAATACCATTGCTAATACAATTAACACAATTGATACTGGTACAAGGCTTAAATAAAAAATGAAATTAAAACCTATAAAGGCGCCTAGATTGTGCTTGATGCCGATAAATGTATCACGCAGACCATCTCTAAGCCGATAATCGTTAGGCGAGTCAGAGCTGTGTGGCTGACCTACAGCAGAATTAGCTGGTGGATTGGCTACGGACTGCGATGATGAATTGCTAGCGGTGTAGCTATCAGGTGGCATATGAATATTGTCGGTCTGTGGTGCTGTCTGTGGATTTGTTGGCGTGTTGGGCTGGATAGTTTGTGGCTGCACATGCTGGCCCGGTTGCTGTGGTGGCATGCTAGATGATGGTGACGGCACTTGCTCCGTTGGCTCTGTAGTATATGTTGCGCTCGTCTGTTCAGTAGCTGGCTGTTGCTGGTAGGTCGGCTCGAGCGATGCTGGCTGAGCGTTTTGGGGCTCAAGCGGTTGGACAACTGGCTCTGTGTTTGCAGTGGACTGAGGCGTGGCTGTTTGTTGGGATGGTTGCACTAGCTGCGCATCAGAAGTGGTTGGTGGGTTTGGTTGGGTTGATTCTGGAGGGTTTGTATTGTTAGCGGGTTGAGCTTGTGGTTGTTGAGAGGAGTTGATAGGGTTTGGCTGAACGATCTGCGACTCCTCATTTGTTTGATTTGGGTCGAAACCAGAAGGTTGTTGTGATGTAGTGTCGTCTAAACGCGAAACATTCGGATCATCATGATTTTGGTTTTGTGGTTTCATATAATTTTTCCTTTAAAAATTGTTGTTATTTTACACATAGAGCCAGAAAATGTCTATAAGCATAAACGTCACTAAACTAGTTAGTGTTTTTAAATTTAAGCATTAAAATACTCGAATCAACTTAATCAGACAAGCTCCATCGATTGATTCATCTAGCTAAAAGTTTATGAATAGAAATCTTGAAAATTATACACAAGAGTTTAGTGGGCGGGCGAGAGATAAGCTTCTGCTTAGCTAACTCATACAAAAACAATCTTATAGCCCAACTTCAATAGATGTAGAGTGATGAGCACAAAATGTTGTGATGATTTTATATTAAAATTTACTACTGACCTTTAGCAAAAGCTTGCAGCTGTTTATTGATTGCACCTTTTAACAGGCTACTTTATGATTGTAAGTGATGTCTGAGGTGATTAAAGAAAAGTGTGCAGTGGCCGGAGTATCGTCTCATGACGGAGAGCAAGCTGCGCCAAAAATGTATGAGATGCTATTTGCCTTGCAGCATCGTGGGGTGGAAGCTACGGGTATAGCAAGCAGCGACGGAGTAGAGACCCATCATCACGTCCGGCCTGGCATGGTGCGCGATGTATATAGTGAGAACAGTATTAAGGACCTGATTGGCAACGTGGCGATTGGCCACAACCGCTACACGACCAATGGCAATGAGGCTAAGTATGCTCAGCCGTTTGTGGATGATTATATAGGCTTTAGCTTTGCGCATAATGGCAACTTGCCAGACACATCAAAGCTTGAGAGCTTCCTACGTGATCGCAACTTCGCAACTGCCCAGATGAACGACTCGCAGATGATGGCGGCTGCTTTGTCGCATTTCATCCGTTCCGGCAATGACCTGCCTGCATCTATAGAGCAAGCTTATCCGCTGTTTGAAGGTTCGTTTTCTTGTGTGGCTATGCACGATGGAGTGGTGGCTGCATTTCGTGATGAGTGCGGCATCCGTCCGATGGCTATCGGACAGACAGATACAGGCGATATAGTGGCATCAGAAACGTGCGCGCTCGATATCATTGGCGCGGATTACTTACGAGAGGTCGAGCCTGGTGAGATGGTGCTCTTTGACGGGGAGAATATCACCGCGAAACAGATCGCACGAAGTGACCCTAAGCTCGATATGTTTGAGTTGGTGTATTTTGCCCGCCATGATAGCTATCTATATGGTCAAAGTGTCAACGAGGTGCGCCGAAGGTTCGGCGAGCAGATGGCAAAAGAGCACCCGCCTGCAAGTGACGATATAGAGAATACATTGGTAGTGCCAGTACCAGATACATCGGTTCCAGCCGCAGAAGGTTATGCCGATACGCTAGGGCTAAAGCACAGGCAGGCCATTATCAAGAATCGCTTTATTGGACGCTCTTTCATGCAGCCCAGTGATAATGAACGCCAGTCACAGCTAAAAAGAAAGCACAACATGATAGAGGAAGCGGTACAAGGCAAAGATATCGTATTGATAGATGACTCTATAGTGCGGCTCAATACATTGCCACGACTAGTGCGACTCGCCAAGCAGGCCGGTGCTCGTAGCGTACAAGTGCTGATAGCCTCGCCACCTGTACGGTTTCCGGACTATTACGGTATCGATACGCCGAGCCAGTCGGAGCTAGCGGCCGCACATATGACTATCGAGGAGATCCGTCAGCAAGCGAGAGCCGACTACTTGGGCTACTTGTCGCTCAGTGGCATGGTGGCGGCATCTGGAGTGAGCCATGATAGATTTAACCTGTCTTGTTTTAATGGCGAATACCCTATAGATATCGGCAAGCGCCAACAAGAGATACGGCCACCAGTCAGCAGGGAAGGGCTGGAGTAATCTCATCTGCAAGAGAATGTTTTTGAGCTTAGTTAATGGCAGGCGTCAAGATAAATTTAATATATTAGGTCTTACTAGAAGGCTAAATTTGATAATCTTTACTGAAATAGGCTTATGTTAAAATAAAAATAATTAAAAATAATGAAAGAGAGCGGTAATGGAAACAATATTAATAGCGGGAATCTTAATATTTTTATTGAGCAGTGTCTATTTCTTATTGACGTACCGAAGAGCTTTTAATACGGCTGCATTGGTGAGCTTGGTTACTATTGCATCATATATTGTGATGCTCGAGGGCACATTTGCCACCGTTAGCGCCGATGGAGAAGCAGTCCTTTATACAAGGTGGCTTTTTTACGCTTTAAGCTGTAGCTTGCTGATGTATGAAATAGGACGATCGCTGAAATTCTCTAAAGAAGAAATTGCCACTATAATATATCTCATCAATATAGTTATGATTACCGGTGCATTGTCGGCAGTATTTACAGAAGGGTATATGCTAGCAATGTTCGTAGTAAGTACTATTGCTTATGCCGTGCTTGTATATAAGCTATTCAAAGCCAAATCCAAAAATCGCAACTTTGTACTGCGATATATTGCATTTGGTTGGACGATTTTTCCGATCGTTTTCATAGTTGCGCCAGAAGGATATGGACTTATAACTGCAGCCGCAGCCGCTGGAGCATACCTACTCCTCGATATCCTGACAAAGATAGTCTTCTACATTGACGGAGACGGCAGCAAGTCTATAAAAGTATAGTTAGCCACAACTATTACATGCCTGGGGCTAGACAATCTTTAACATTGTGTGGCTTGATATTGGGGAAAATTTTACCAGCAAGAGGAGAGGTAACAAGCATAGGGTTGGCTAAGGACTCAACCATAGCTCTTCCGACTTTGGCATGCTTTGGCGGGGTGAATATCTGCAACCACCAAGCGGCAACTGAAATCGGAATAAAAGGTAAGTAGATAAGCAATACGCGATTTCGGTTCAAAGTTGCATATTCTCGTATGAGCTGCTCGTAGCTCATTTTGTCAGGGCCTCCAACCTCAACAACTTCGCTTTGACTAATTGATACATCTATAGCTTCTGATAGATATGTAATAACGTCTCCAAGGCATATGGGCTGGGTCGGAGTCTTTGCCCATTTGGGCAAAGTCAAGACAGGGAGCTTATGTACCAAATTTGTAATGATATCGTAAGATACACTGCCCTCGCCAACAATCATAGATGCACGAAACTCGATAACCGGAACCTGGGCCTGTCGTAACAGCTCACCAGTATGATGACGACTAATAAGGTGCTTTGACAATTTATCGGAGTCGGCTCCTAGGCCGCCGAGATAAATTATGCGCTTAACACTTGTGCCTTTTGTAGAATCAACTAAAGACTTGGCTGCACGCTCCTCAGCTTCTGTAAAGTCACCGTCCTGCGCCATCATATGAACCAAGTAATAGACTATATCGCAGTCTTTGATAAGACCATGAAGCTGGTCGGTGTCGAATACACTACAGTTTACTGCAGTCACATTTTTCTGACTGTATTTGGCTGCCTCAGCTCTTCTAGATATAGATATGATATCGTGATCGGTGCTGGCGCTTAAACTCTCGATAAGATTTTGGCCAATATATCCGCTACCTCCAATTATGGCTATCTTCATATATTAATTATAGCTCAGAACTAATTTATTGACTCTGCAAATAGTCATAGATAGATAGGGCGGCTTTCGCACCTTCGCCAGTAGAGGTGACTATCTGTTTGTAGGGTATATCGGTCGCATCACCGGCTGCGTATAGGCCGGGGACGTTGGTCTGATTGGTCTGAGGGTCGATGATGATCTCGCCCTGGTCATTCTTGTGCACTTCCTCTGGAGCTATATCGGTATTTGGCAAGGAGCCGATATCTATGAATACACCGTCTACAGGCTCAGTAGTGTCATCGCTGAGCTTGGCGGCGGTGACGAACTCATCGCCGATAATCTCGGTGACAGTAAGATCGGTGTAGGTCTTGACGCCTTTTGCTTTGGCGCGCTGCTGTAAGATGCCATCGGCGCTAAAGCTATCCGAGCTCTCTAGTAGCGAGACATCGCTAGCGTAATCGGTCATCTCTATGGCTGAAGCGAAGCCGTAGTTGCCGCCACCGACGATAATGACTTTCTTGTCCTTATAAATCGGTGCGTCACAAGTAGTGCAATAGACCACACCTTTGCCGATGAACTCTTGCTCGCCAGGCACATTGAGCTGCCTGGGCTTGCGACCGGTAGCTAGCAAGGTAGCGCGGGCACTAAACTCTTCATCCTCAGTAGCGACCTTGAATGTATCGGATTGGGCAGTGATAGACGTGACTGGCTCTTCTAGGATATCTAAATCTTGCTCTCGCAAGTGCTGCTCAAACTTCTCAGCTAAGTCGGAGCCTTTAATGCGCGGTTCGCCGGGCCAGTTTTCGATCGGGCCGGTCAAGCCGACCTGGCCAATAAAGTCGGAAGTGATGAGCAGCGTCTTAAGCTGCTTGCGCGATGCATATATGGATGCCGTGATACCGGCTGGGCCACCACCGACTATTATCAGGTCATATGTCATAGATCGAGGGCTTGTTTGATCTTTTTCTTGTTGTAGCCGACTATGACTTCTTCGCCGATGACGGTGACCGGTACGCTCATCTGTCCTGATGTCCGCTTCATCTCCTCGAGCGCTTCATCACTAGTGGTGATGTCCACTTCTTTATAAGGGACGTCGTGTTTATCGAGCAGTTTCTTGACTGCTGGGCAGAAGACACAGGTGGGGGAGGTGTAAAGAGTGACTTGCTTCATTTATGGATATTTAAGCATGAATTGTGATGGGTGGTAAATATAAGGGCGGGAGGATTATTCGGTGTTTTCCTC
>CAYQCN010000028.1:0-5716 GCA_964415975.1 uncultured Candidatus Saccharibacteria bacterium
GAGCTTGTCTCGGTCTTTTTCTTTGGAGTACTCGCCTCTGGCGAGTGATTCGAACTAGAGTATTTTGCGTTAGCAAAAATGCTGTCAAGGTCGGACCTTGACAGCTACTTGACAGCTCTTGGCAGCTTGGTAGTTAGCGAGAGGTTGGTTTTTTATGGCCTGTTTAAAGAATTTCATTTTATTATTTTTACTATAATAAAAATTTATAGCAGTCCTAAAGTAAGTGCGCAAAAGTACATATATTGCTGTTTGGCTCTGAGTTTTTGACAGGAGTGTATTATGTTTACATGAAGCGTCTAGAAGCTCAAGATGTGAGATCAAGATTAAAGTATTTTCAAGTTGCGGCTGAAGTCGCTGGGCGGGCTGAGTGCGAGCGAGCTAGTTGCGGGGCGGTAATTGCTGATGAGAGCGGAGATATTATTGCGACAGGTTTTAACGGTCCGCCACTTGGTAGTCAGTCTAGTTCTATGTGCAGCAAGAAGCTTAACAATAATTCCAAGCCAAAATACGACAAAACTTGTTGTGTGCATGCTGAATGGAGGGCGATTATAGCTGCCTGCAAAAGTTCAAAAGCAATAGACGGAGGGACTCTATATTTCATGCGTATAGATGATAGCGGTGATTTTGCAAATGCTGGTGAGCCGTATTGTACGGTGTGCAGTCGGTTGGCGATTGAGTCGGGCTTAGCAGAGTTTGTGCTGTGGAATAAAGACGGCGCTGACATTTATCCGGTAGGTGAATATAACGATAAGTCGTATATGTATCACAGTGTATAACTATATGCTTAATTGCTATAATTATAGATGTAAATAGGAGGTTAGACATGAACGAATTTGTAGGCAAAAAACTTGGTGAAGTACTGGCATTTTCTAATCTAGGTATTGAGCTGTTTGACAGAGGAGCGGAAGTTCTCGAAGGGCAATTTGAAGATTTCGGTGCCCTAAAAGAGACCTTTCTAGCTCAAGCTGAGAGCGTCAAAGATATAGCCCAAGTCGGTGGAGTTTATGAAGTTACAGAGAAAAAAGCTGTTGCTACCGAACAAAAACTACGAGGTATGATGGAGACATATATTGGCGATGAATGGAGTAACCTAGCAGAATTGCTTGAGTGGATGGGATTCTTTGAGGGTGCCGCTGTAGTGCACTGGAGACTTGTTGAGGGTGCCGCAGAAACACTCGATGATAATGAACTGCACCAGCTGGCAGCTGACGGCGCTGACCTACATCATGATTTATTGCATAGAGCACAAGCGCATATAAAATCCATCGGCGCAAAACGTGCAAACGAATAGGTTTAGCCATTAAGTAATTTGACTGTATATTTCTAATTGCACTTGTAGAAATATACAATTTTGCAATCATCAACTTGATTGATTATATGTTTTTTAACCTATATAAATTTTTAGCTAGCGATAAAGCAAAACCCAAGTCAGTTTAGAGCGTGTCAAAACTGAATTAGGGGAGGCCTTTTTGTATGGTTTGGTGTTTGAGCCATTATAGAAGTCAATAATTTACTCTGCCTTATTAAGGTGCTGAAACAATGTTAGTTGTAATCTTTCTTTATCTAGATTGCTTTAAATGTTTTAGGCAGCAACGAAAGTATAGTTTGCAGATTTTTTGACTGGAAATTATTTATTAAAAACATATGTTGTTTTCTGGTTTGATGACTGTAAAGATAGTGGGCAAATCTGCTATAATTTTATACATCGGATTTATGATTGTGCGGGTATAGTACAATGGCTAGTATGCCAGCCTTCCAAGCTGGAGATGAGAGTTCGACTCTCTCTACCCGCACCACACCAAGTCGGAATACAGCAAAGTAGGTAGCCCTTTATGTCTGCAGTTAAAGCTCTAGTCATAAAGGGATTAATTTTTGTTTAATTCTAATTCTCAGCACAAAACACTTCCATTTTGTACTGAGTAGAAGAAGCCAATAGCATAGGCCGGACTAAATATAGCCGTATTGCTAATAATGTGACCAGTGAGTCTTTGTAGTGTATTCTGTAATTGTCATGCCCCGGTAGCTCAGCTGGATAGAGCAATGGAGTTCTAACCCATAGGTCGCAGGTTCGAATCCTGCCCGGGGTGCCATGAAAAATACCTCATCGAAAGATGGGGTGTTTTTCATGATGCTGCGAAGCAGCTGGATTCGAACCGTCGCACGTAGTGCGGGTTCGGGCGCCAATGAGCCACGCGCAGGCGCTTGCGACGAGCACGGCGAATGCGCATCGCTTGCATTATCCTGCCCGGGGTACCAGGTATATTAAAAAGTCCCCGCCAGCGGCGGGGTTTTTTAATATAACTCGGATATTTCCGAGTCAGATTCGAACCGTCCGGCGATAGCCGAGGTTCGCAAGCAAGCTTGGCGCGAAAGCAATTTGACAGACTGTTCTAGTGGTCGTGATCGGCTTCTGACTCTTCGAATGTATTGTGGACAGTACTGTGAGGATGCTCGCCAGGAGCATATATGGAGTATAGTTTTAAGGGCTCATCTCCAGTGTTTATGATATTGTGCCAAGTGCCGGCCGGTACAAATATTGCAAAGTCATCCTCGACCTCCCACTGCTGGTCTAGGCTGTCTTCGTCTGGGCCCATGACTACCTTGCCGACGCCTTGTTCTATGCGCAAAAACTGATCATGATCATCGTGAACCTCTAAGCCGACTTCGCCATTAGGCTCGATAGCCATGACGGTCATTTGCATGTTTGTTCCGGTCCATTTGGCTACGCGAAATTTGTCATTTTCTTTAGTCAAATCTTCAATATCTACTACATAAGGTTGCGGTCCATAATCTTTCATGTCCATATAAGCCTCCAAAATTAAACTTCTACTAGCAGTATACCATTGCATAATTTACAGCCACCTAGCTTTGATACCGGTAGGAGATGATATATAATACACAGTCGTATAAATATATGGCGATCGTAGCTCAGTTGGTTAGAGCATCGGCTTGTGGTGCCGAGGGTCGTGGGTTCGAGTCCCATCGGTCGCCCCAAGAAAAGTGTCCGAGTCTGTCTCGGTCATTTTTTATAAGGCATGGTTTGTTGTTGCTTGGGAAAAGTTAAAAATATTCATTGTAAAAATATTGTAAAAATAAAGTAACGTAAAAGGTGTTTACAAATTGCAGCAGATTTGTAAAAACAATAACCAATCTGTTCGCTGGAGTCATATTGGCTTTTTCGGATTGCGCTTTATTGCGGGCGCTTTTGGCGTGAATGCAGCTAACTAGTTCGCTGCGTGGCTCTATGATTTATTGGGTCAGTTGCTCGAACTGTTCGAGGGCATAATTTCAATAATCGAATCAAACTTGGAGTAGCGGCATAATTTTCACTTTGTTTGCGATGGTGGTCTATACAATTCAGGGTTCTATAGTTTTGGCAGTCGCTTATTCATTACTGTCAGATGATGCTTCAGGATGGGCAAAGATATCTTTAGCAGCTAAAGAAATAAGTTTTTGCTTAATTTGTAAAAATATGTTAAAATATAAATATGTCGCACAAGCATGAACAGTTTTCCATTCCCGGCCTGGAGGCAAATGACATAGAAAATATTCCTCTCCGGGAGGATGTTGCAGCAAATACGCCCGAGCATACTGTGAACCCGAATGCAGTGGACATAACGCCAATTACCGAGCGCATGAAAGAAGGGGATATAAGTTTCGACGAAGCCGTAAAGGCAGTCGGCGCCCTGTATGAGGATGAGTGGGAAAAACGGATTGATAGACACCAAGAGTCTGCATACGCGGATTTAGGCTATGTAGACACCAATAGGCCACAGCAGCCATCTGTCTCTAAGAGGCAGTTTCTTGACATGGTTCAGCATGCTCGTGGACGGGACGAATTATTTTGGGAGCTACACGATCCGAACACGCACCGCCAGCGACTAGCGCGCTTGGAGACCAAGCTGGAGCTTTTCGAGCAAAGAGTACTGGATATTGAACTCGCAGAAGCGCTCGATGATATTAGAAGTTATACGGGGCTTGAAAGCGTTGATAGTTTCAAGTCGTTAATCAGGATAAAAAACCGTTTTGATACGCAGCGTCCGGTGCTTCCTGAGCCTATCCAGTCTTAAACTCAGCACCGATAGCTTCTAGTTTTTCCAAGAGTTGGTCGTACCCCCGTAACAGGTGCTCTACGCCAGTTAGCTTTGACTCTCCCTCGGCGATTAGAGCTGCTACAACGTGGGCCATTCCAGCTCGTATGTCAGGTATCTCTACGTTGGTGGCGTGAAGAGGAGTGCGACCTTGAACGATTGCACTGTGTTTGTGGGTCTGCCCTTTAAATCTGCACTCAATTTCGCCAAGACACTTTGTGAACAAGGCGATATTGGCGCCCATGCTATTTAGGGACTTGGTGTAGCCAAAACGATCCTCGTATACTGTCTCATGAATTACCGATAAGCCCTCAGCCTGGGTGAGAAGTACAGTTAGCGGTTGCTGCCAATCGGTAGAGAATCCGGGCCAGGTTTCTGTTTCTATCTCAGCTCCTTTTAGCCCATTTGTATGTCGTCTAAAAGATATGCCGTCATCGTGAACTTCATAGTCGCCACCAATCCTGCGAATTGTATTAAGGAAGGTGCTCAAGTGGTCTTGTCTGGCATTGTCAATCGTCACCTCGCCATCGGTTGCGATGGCGGCCACCGCATAAGATGCCGCTTCTAGTCTGTCGGGCATGATGGTGTATTCAGCCCCATGAAGGCGCTCGACTCCGTCTATTATGATCACCCGATTAGCTCGGAACTCGATTATAGCCCCCATACGCTGTAAGAGCTTGATGAGGTCCAGTATTTCTGGTTCTGTGGCGGCGTTATAAATGCTTGTGCGGCCTTCAGCCAGCGTGGCGGCTAGTATTATATTTTCGGTAGCACCTACACTCGGATATGGCAGAGATATAGTCGTACCTTTTAGCTTTGTAGCTTCAGCATGAAATCCAGAGGCGTCTTCGCTGATCCTAGCCCCCATTTGCTCGAGCGACTGAATATGGAAATCAACTGGTCGTGGTCCGATTTTATCGCCATCGAGTACAGGCACCGCTGCACGGCCAACTCTGTGCAGTAGCGGACTAATGGCTAAAATAGATATTCTGTTTTTGCGAGAGAGTTGTTTGACGCTCGTATTCTCAATCTTAGGAGTGTGAAGTTCAATTGTGTGATCTTGATGAGTCACATTACCACCGACAACTTTGACTATGTCTGAAGTTATCTCGACATCACCAATTTTTGGTACATTTTTTAATTTTACAGGCTCTTCTGTCAGTAAAGAAGCGACCATCATCTTTGTGGCTGCATTCTTAGCCCCACTAACAGATATGCGGCCACTTAGAGGAGTGCCACCTGTGATATGTAGTGTTTTATCGTTAGGCATACAACAGGTAGTGTATATTAGTCGGACTTATACTTCTAGCATTTAAAAGGGGTGAATCTTGTTTTGCAATCGCCACTCTACACTTTATACTTAACTTTGCGCCCCGGTAGCTCAGCGGATTAGAGCACTGGTCTTCGGAACCAGGTGTCGCAGGTTCGAATCCTGCCCGGGGTACCAGGTATATTAAAAAGTCCCCGCCAGCGGCGGGGTTTTTTAATATAACTCGGATATTTCCGAGTCAGATTCGAACCGTCCGGCGATAGCCGAGGTTCGCAAGCAAGCTTGGCGCGCAGGAATTTTATTTCGAGCACCAAGCGCAGCGGAATAGCGAAGCGTCATCCTGCCCGGGGTACCA
>CAYQCN010000029.1:0-5207 GCA_964415975.1 uncultured Candidatus Saccharibacteria bacterium
ACTCGGCGGTCTCTGCCTTCGCCTTTGCTTTCGCTCTCTACCCCTTCGGCCTCGCTGACTACTTTGTGAGCAAGACGACGGTCATATGAGTTCATGGGTTCGAGCTCGTAGTCTTCTCCGCTTTGCTGGACGGTTTCGACATGACGCTGGACGTCGCGTTCGAGGCGTTGGTTGCGCTGGCGTTTGTAGCCGGCGATGTCTACGGTGACGTTGACATCTTCGTAGCCATTGCTCTTCATGGCCATATTGAGGAGATTTTGCATGGCGCGCATGTTTTCACCGTTTTGACCAATGAGGAAGCCGTTCATGTGAGTGGATGGCACATCCAGCATGATGACTGTACCGTCATCGTCTTCCTCGCTAGCCTCTACCAATATATTGGTGCCGAAAAAGGCAATCAGACTCTCTAAAAAATCGGCTGCGAACTCGCGTGCACTCATAAACTACTCCTTTTTACCCTTAGATTGCTTGGGTTGGTTTTTGGTTTTGGTGTTTTTGGAGTTGTTTTTAGTGGTGCTTGGTTTGGATTTAGATTGTGGCTTGGTTTTTTGCTCTTTAGGCTTGTCTTCGCTGTCGTCTTGCTTGGTCTTTGAGCCTAGGCCGATAAGTCCTAGCAGGGTTGTTTCGTCTATAAGTATCTTTTGCTGAACGATAGCTACTAAGCTACTTACAGTCCAGTATAGCGCTAGAGCGGCTGGGAATTGGCTCGCAATACCAACTGTAACAAGTGGTAAGAATTTAATAATATTGCGCTGCATATTTGCCTTATTGTCGTCGCTATCGGTTTTGGCCGGTGACATTTGTCGGGCTTGTATGTACTGGGCACCACCGGCTAGCACGGCTATGACAAGGCTGGTCTCTGCCATATTGACTAGGCCTAATAAGCTGGGGTCGAAGGCTTCTGGACTAGATATTATGGAGTCTACGGCCGGCAAGCTAGCTATAAAGCCGTAGGCTGTATCACCTACTGTGTCGCCATTGACTATCTCGCGTAAGACGAAGAAAAGGGTGATGAGGATGGGCATCTGCACCAAGATGATGCCGAAAGGTGCGAATGGGTTGACCTCTTCTTTCTTGAATAGCTCGAGCATCTTCTCGGAGCGTTTTTGGTGGTCGTCCTTGTATTTCTTATTGATCTTGTCTAGCTTGGGCTGGATTTTGCGCATGGCTTGCTGGTGGCGTACTTGTTTGCGCACTAGTGGCCACATAAAGAGACGGATGATGATAGTCAGCACGATAACTGACACACCGAAATCGCCACCCGGTATCAAGGCGTATATAGCTAGTAAGATATTGAACAACGGTTCAAGCAGGATAGTTCTCAACATACTTTTAATAGTTTACTTATCGGCGCCCCTAAACTCAAATGTATATATGTATAGCAAAAGCTTTTTTGTGTTAATATGCATCTAAGTTCTTATGCAAGCAAAAGCTACTGATGACAAGCAAAACAACAAGCCACCCTACTGGGTGATAGTAGTATTGGTGCTTTTTGGTGCGGGTGTGGTCTGGCTTTTTGCATCAGGTCTAGACTTAATGCCGTATAACGACCAAAACGACACAGAAGAGGTTGAGTATACTGAAGACCAAGAACGGGCAAAGTATATCGGCCTGGAGGAAAATGAGGCACTTGAAAAAGCCGAAGGGGACGGTGTGCCGGCCCGTGTCATAAGACGCGATGGTGAAGATCTGCCAGTAACTATGGATTTTATGCCTGATAGACTCAACTTCACGATAGAAGAAGGCGTGGTGCGTGATGTGGTGCGTGATGAGGACATGGGTGGCTACTAGCTCGGGTAAAACCTCCGGGTGCTAGAAGCAAAAACTAACCTGAGTATTTCATTAAGTCGGCGCGATTGAGCGTGGACTGCAACTCTGTTTTTAGTTTGTCGCCTTTAAGATTGATGGATGGGTGGCGAGTCAGTATTACTATATCGTGTCCTGGCTTGATGTGTGGCCACATGTCTTGTAAGGCTGCGTAGAAGCGACGTCGAGTTCTGTTTCTGATGACAGCTCGCTTGTCTATTTTGGTGCTTATAACTACCGCGGCTCGACTGTTTTCGAGCTGATTGGGCATATATTTTAGACTGAAAGAGTTGCTGTGGGCTATCTTGCCACGATTATGAAGTCTGACAAAATCTTTGTGACGCCTAAGTCTGTATCGCTTGGCAAGCATTATCTAGAGCTTACTTGGATAGCTTTTTTCTGCCTTTAGATCGACGGCGTTTTAATATTTTGCGTCCAGACTTGCTCGACATGCGCTTAAAAAATCCGTGCTCTCGGGCGCGGTGACGTTTCTTGGGTTGGTAAGTCCGTTTTGGCATAACACGTATCCTCTTTAGAGATTAGTTTTGTGGTTTACTTCCATTCATCATAACACACGCTGTTTTGTTGTAGAATTGAATACTTTTTTGGAGCAAAACGACCGGTGGAAAAACAGGTTATTAACGCATGAATGTTACTGGTATAATATGTTTTTTATGCACAGTTTGCAATAGTTTTTCCACACAAACAACAGTAGTAATTTAAAATTGTGGAAAAATGGTAGGCTGTTTTGGCTATGGGTTTGTTTAGGCTGTGGAAAAAGCTGTAGTTGGTTGGTATAGTGAGTTGTAGGTAATGTTTGGAGGAGGTGTTCGTTGGCGAACGCAATATGGCAGGCTGTACTTGGTGAGATAGAAGTAAGTATCCCGCGTGCTAGTTTTGCCACTTGGTTTAAGAACACTACTCTACTTGAGTCAAACGAAAATGAAGTTGTAATCGGTGTGCCGAACGTATTTACAAAGCAACAACTAGAAGAAAAGTACCGAAGCTTACTGCAAGACACGTTGCAAAAAAACGGTGTCAAAACTCCGCAGATACGGTTTGCAATACACGAAACTGCCACTAAGCCAGAGCCAAAGCAGCAACAGACCGACTGGAGTGTGAGGCCGACACCAAAGCCTAAGACTATTGAGTCGACCAACCTTAATAGTAAGTATACTTTCGACAACTTCGTGGTCGGTGGTGGTAATGAGCTGGCTTATGCAGCGGCCCAGGCCATCGCTAAAGATCCGGGTGGTAAGTACAACCCTTTCTTTGTGTATGGAGGTGTGGGGCTGGGTAAGACCCACCTGATACAGGCTATAGGTAATCAGATAGTTGGCGGCAACCCAGACGCTGAGATAGCCTATATAACTAGCGAGCAGTTTGCTACTGAGTTTGTAGCTAGCATACTGAAGAAAAAAACATTCTCGGATAAATACCGTAGCGCTGATGTCTTGATAGTAGATGACATGCAGTTTATCGCTGGCAAGGAAAAGACTGAGGAAGAGTTCTTCCATACCTTCAATGCCCTACACCAAGCCAACAAACAGATAATTATATCTAGTGATAAACCACCTAAATCGATACCAACCCTGGAGGAGAGGCTTAGAAGTAGATTTGAATGGGGTATGACAGCCGACATACAGCCACCGGATTTTGAGACACGATTAGCCATCATTCAGACCAAAGCCCGTGACCATCAGACCACCATAACACCTGAAGTTAGTGAATACCTGGCAACTCACACCCAGTCTAATGTCCGTGAATTGGAAGGTAACCTGACAAAAGTACTTGCTCATTGTGAAATGACCGGCCAGCCGGTATCACTCCAAGTAGTCGAGCAAGTCCTAGGCGGTACTATTAAACGTAAACAAAGGCTGACCGACAAACACATCGTTGACAAGACAGCTAAATATTTCAACATCACAACCCATGAACTGACCAGTGCTCGGCGGGAAAAGGCGATATCTGAACCCCGCCAGATTGCCATGTATTTATTACGCCAAGAGCTGCATTTGAGCTTCCCGGCTATAGCTAAAGCTGTAGGTCGTAAAGACCACACGACGGCTATGCACTCGGTACAGAAAGTAGAAGACGCTATAAATAGAGACTCGTCTATGCGCCAGACCGTGCAGTCGGTCAAGGAGCGAATTTATGCGTAAATTAGGTTTTAGGTGTGAGGTTTTAGGTGTTAGTAATGTGGGGATAAACTATGGAAAAGTTGTGGGTAAAAAACATTATTATGTGCATAAAATGTGTACGTTTTTGACCAGATACAACCTCTGTAAATATCGATTGAACACGCAAAAATTCTACACATTTTCTACTCATGATTTACACACCGCCATCCACACGTGGACCAACTATTTTTCGGCTTGGATTCAGTGTAGAGTAAGTTTTATCCACACTATCCCCAATACCAATAACAACAATCATTTCTTTAAAAAGAATTTAATATATAAAGGACCGACGACATGAATATTAGCATCACACAAGAAAACCTAAACAAAGCACTGTCGCATGTATCGCGTATTGTGGGGAGTCGCAATACACTGCCGGTACTAGGTAACGTACTTATGCAGACGAAAGACAACCGAGTCAAGCTAGCAGCTACCAACTTAGAAATCGGTATTACATATTGGATTGGGGCTAAAGTTGAAAAAGAAGGTTCGACTACGATACCGGCTAAATTACTCAGTGAATACGTCAGCAATCTACCTACTGGCAATGTGTCTATTAAGGTTGATAAAAATACAGCTCAAGTGACGTGTGGTGGTTTCTCTTCTAAGATCAACGGTATAGATGCTGAAGAATTTCCTTCTATTCCGGAGGTGACCGGTCAGACCAAGGTGCAGATAGAAGGTGATGTGTTTAAGAGGGCTTTAGAGCAAGTAGTAGGTGTGTGTTCGTCAGATGATAGTCGGCCGGTGCTTACAGGTGTATATCTCTACACTAAAGATGGTGTTATGTATGCAGTGGCAACTGATAGCTATAGGCTAGCTGAGAAGCGAGTAATGGATACTGAGGTCGACTTTGAGGTGATAGTACCTGGCAGGAGTATATCTGAGTTGTTGCGTATTATTGGTGATGGAACGGTCGAGATGCGAGTCGATGATAGTCAGGTCAGCTTTGTGGTGGATGATATAGAGTTGGTCTCGCGCGTAATAGACGGTCAGTTCCCAGACTATAAGCAGCTTATACCCGAAGAGGTGCCGACTAAGGCTAGAGTCAAGACCGATGATTTGCGTAGTGTAGCTAAAGTAGCTGGTCTGTTTGCTCGTGAGAGTGCGGGCAGTGTGACTGTGGCTATAAATGAAGAAGATATGCACATACGTTCTATCGCTAGTCAGGTCGGTGAGAATACATCTGAGATAGATGCTGAGATAATTGGCGAACCGATT
>CAYQCN010000030.1:0-4792 GCA_964415975.1 uncultured Candidatus Saccharibacteria bacterium
GCTGGGTTTTGCCAGCTAGCACTATACGCAACCAAGACGAGAAAGTGAATTATCATAAAGCTACCAATTTCAATATCGGCTTTGGTGGGTCTTAGCACTTTTTATGAAAGACAAGGCTTTTTACAATAATTATTTTCCTCGATCTTTTAGCTAAAAGTTTACCAATATCAAGCGAAGGCGCGCCTTGGAGCTTTAGTATGTGGTGTTTGCTGCAAGCTGTCTGAGCGGTAGCTGCCAAGCATGGTGATGGTGCAACCGTTGTCTTTTAGCTCTTTGAAGGCTTTTTCAGTCGCGTCTTGGCTGAGCCCGGCTTCGAAATCTATATAAAACTGATATTGCCAGACTTGGCCGAAAATCGGCCGGCTTTCAATCTTGGTGAGGTTGATGTCTTGTTTATAAAATGCGCCCAAGGCTTTATATAGTGCCCCAGGTGAGTGGTCGGTGCGTAAAATGATGGAGCTCTTGTCGGCCTCTTCATCTTCAGCTTGGTCTGATTGTAGGGTGATAAAACGCGTGTAGTTTTGGGTGTGGGATTCTATGTCTTTGGCTAGCACCGGCAGGCCGTATAGTTCGGCAGCCGAACGGCTGGCGATGGCTGCCTGAGATGGGTCTTGAGCTTGTGCGATTGCTTTGGCGCTGCCAGCAGTGTCGTTTGTGGCTATCCATTGGGCATGGGAAAAGTGTTGCTGGAGGAAGTCTTCGCACTGGGCTAAGGCTACTGGGTGAGAGCGGATGGTCTTGATGTCGTTGAAAGGTGTGTTGATAGATGGGCCTAGCAAGCAGTGGTGAATCTGCATGTAGAATTCGCCACTTATCCAAATCCGGTGTTTAAGCAAGAGGTCGTAGACATCGTTGATAGAGCCATAAAGCGAGTTCTCTATGGCTACAAGGCCGTAGTCTGCACTTTTGGACTCGACGTCATCAAAAACCTGGTCGAAAGTGTCGCGGCACAGCTTATCGTGGCTAGTAGTGAAGTACTCTTCACTAGCCATATCGTGGTAAGAGCCGGCTTGGCCTTGGATTGATACGATCACGTCTTATAGCATTGCTAATTTGGCCTGGGTTTGCAAGTAGCAGGGAATCAGAGCCTGTGTTAAGAATTGGGTATAATTGCTATACTAATGCGGTATGAATAAGCCAACTATCGCCATTATCGGAACTGGGTATGTGGGGCTAACAACGGCGGCTATATTGGCTAATTCCGGCTACAAAGTGCACGCGCTAGACATTGATGAAGATAAGATAAAAACTATCCAATCGGGTAAATCTCACTTTTATGAGTTGGGTTTGAGCGAGCTGATAAAGCGGGCAGTTGATGCGGGCAACCTCAAGCCGACTACTGACTATAAAGAGGCTGTACCGCCGGCCGATATCGTGATTTCTTGTGTGGGCACACCGGATAATCCGGATGGCAGTCCGAATATGAGCTATGTATATGAGGCAGCACGAGATATTGCCCGTAATACTGATGGGCCGATAATTTATGTCCAAAAAAGCACGGTCCCGGTAGGCACTGGTGAAGATTTGAGCAGTATGTTTGAGGCTGAGTTTGGCGATGAGGAGATAAAGTATGTGTCCAACCCTGAATTCTTACGCGAGAGCTCGGCTATAGCAGATACTTTAGGCGGGGACAGAGTAGTAGTGGGCGGTGAAGACAAGCAGGCGGTAGCTAAGGTGGCCGATCTGTATCGAGAGATTGATGACTGTAGAGATGAGATAGCTAAAACTGCCGGTATTGAACCGCCAAGTGAAGATTACGAGATGAATGTGGTCAAGACGGAGCTAAAGAGTGCAGAGCTTGTGAAGGTAAGTGCCAATGCCTTTTTGGCGCTCAAGATATCCTTTGCTAACTCGATAGCCAAGCTAGCCGATGCGGCTGATGCCGATGTAGTAGAGGTGATGGATGGCATCGGACTGGATAGTCGGATCGGCAGGGCGTTTTTGAATGCTGGCCGCGGCTATGGTGGCGGCTGCTTTCCTAAAGATGTCAGCGGTCTTATCAGTACGGCTCACAATCACGGCATAGACTTACACATCATGCAAGCGGCTACTGAGGTAAATAGCTCAATGCCGGGCTATATAGTCAATCGAGCCAAAGAAAAATTTGGCGACCTTAAAGGCGAGCAGGTGGCTGTGCTTGGGCTGGCATTTAAGGCAGGCACATCTGATGCGCGCAAGTCTCCCGCTGTGGCTATGGCCAACGCTTTAGCCCATGAGGATGCCAAGGTGAAGGCCTATGATCCTTATGCCAATGAAGAGGCTTCTCCTGACTTGAATCGAGAGGTCGAGGTGGTCGACAGCCAAGAGGAGGCGGTAGAGGGTGCGAAGGTTTTGTTTGTAGGTACCGACTGGCCGCAATTTAAGCAGCTTGATCTAAGCTCGCTCAAAGCAAGCGGCGTGCAGCTGATCGCAGACGGCATGAACGTGCTGGATGCTGAGGAGGTGCGTCGGTCGGGTATAGATTATGTCGGTGTAGGCCGTAGATAGTGTTTGGCATAAGCTTCACTACGCTATATAATGTGCCTACAACGCAAAAATCGCTGATTAAGAGTCGATTGATGCTTAAAGATAATAAAAATTAATGGGCTAAAACCTTAGAGTTTGTCGTCAAGTTGTTTGGAGTCGACAGACGAGAGGGGGCTGCTCTTAGGCAAGGAGGGTATATGAGTAAAAAAACAGTAGCTATTTTGGTTTTGCTATTGGCGCTAGGTGGTGCCTTGGCATTTTTGTACGGTGATTTTGAAGGTGTTGATGATGTCGATGCGCCGACCGATGAAGAGGTCGAGGTGGTACAGGATGACATTCAATTTAACGACAATGGTCGCAATGTCTTACACACCGGTCGTAGTGGCGAGACAGCTCTAGAGGTGCTCGACTCGCTGACTGAAGTAGAAGAAAGTGACGGCTTCGTAACTAGTATTGCCGGGCTAGAAGCTGGCGACGATCAGTTCTGGGCATTTTACGTCAATGGAGAGATGGCTGAGGAAGGCGCTGCTACACTTGTGACCGACGACTCTGATGAGATTGAGTGGATGCTTGAGGATATAGAGTAATGTTTAACACTGAAGAGGGTCGACTAGACTTTATAGCCAAGCTCATAATCGGTGGCATATTGATAGTGCTGGCATTGATTGCCCGGGTGGTATTTGATTTGCCGCCCAACTTCGCGCCGATTGCTGCGATTGCTATCTTTGCTGGGGCCTTGATGCCCAGGATGATCTGGGCGGTGGGTCTACCTCTTGGGGCTATTATTATTAGTGATCTATTTATCGGTCTGCATTCGACTATTTTATTTACATGGGGCAGTTTTGCTCTGATTGCTATGCTGAGCTATCGGTTTGTCCAGGCCGATAAGCCACTTGCGATTGGTGGCATGAGCGTGGCTGGGTCGGTGTTGTTTTTCGTGATTAGTAATTTCGGTGTCTGGCTAATGGGGACTTTGTACCCGATGACGCTTTCTGGTCTAGCGACGTCTTACTATATGGCTATACCATTCTTTCGCAATACGCTAATGGGCGATCTAGTCTTTACGGTGGCTTTGTTTGGGGCTTATTGGTTGGCTGTTAAGTATATATTGCCACTCTTTAGTCTCAGCAAGAGCCATGAATTAGGTGAAGAGTCTGTCGAGACTAGTTAAGCCCACTACTGTAATCTAGAATCTATCTGAACAAATAAGCATAAAAAGCTTGCATTTTCGTTGTTTGTTCGCTAAAGTAGATGGCATGAAGCAAACTTTGACAAAAAAACAAAAGCAAATTCTAGATTATATTCGTAGTTTTCACGATGAATACGGGTATGCGCCGACATTTAGAGAGATTATGGACGGTCTGAGCTATAGCTCGGTAGCCACAATCTCCCAGCATGTAGACAATCTCGCTGCTAAGGGTTTTTTGCAAAAACGCAACAATGAAGCCCGCTCAATACAGCTGATAGATACCGATGTGGATACAGACAGTGGTTCTAATCTGCAGGTTATGGGTGTGATCGCGGCTGGTGAGCCGATATCGACGCTGGACAATCCACAAGAGACCTTGCAGGTGCCTAGCTTTATGATCAAGAGCGATACGAGCTATGTATTGCAGGTAAAGGGTGAGAGCATGATCGAGGATGGCATTTTGGATGGTGACTATATAGTGGTCAAGGAGAACAAGACGCCGCTCGATGGAGATGTAGTGGTAGCTATGATCGATGGCGAAGCGGCGACTTTGAAGCACTTTTACCGTGAGACAGATCGCATTCGGCTTGAGCCGGCCAACGCCTCGATGGAGCCGATATACATAGAGTCAGATAGAGCTATAGAGATTCAAGGTGTAGTTACTGGGGTGATTCGCTCGTATTAATAATAAGGCTGTCTTTTTATGGGTAAAGACCTGCGAACGTATGCCGACCGCAAAGAGGCTTTGTCTCGTTCTGTCATAAAGCGCAGAAAAAAAGTAAAAGAAATGGCGATCGCCTACAAAGGAGGTAAGTGTCATTTTTGCGGCTACTCTAAGTCTCAAAATGCTTTAGAATTTCATCATCTTATACCTGAAGAGAAAGAGTTTGGCATAGCGGCAAAGGGCTATACTCGCTCATGGGAGAAGGTTAAGCAAGAGCTGGATAGTGCATATTGGTTTGCGCTAATTGCCATCGTGAAGCGGAGGCTGGATTGTTAAAAGTAAAGCCCGAGGATTTACTGGGAGCCACTAAAGAGGTAAAATAAAACACGTCGAAGCACATTTATATGATCCGGGGTAGCTCAATGGTAGAGCAACTGACTGTGAAAACGCAGCTTTCTGACCGAAAGGCAGAT
>CAYQCN010000031.1:0-4787 GCA_964415975.1 uncultured Candidatus Saccharibacteria bacterium
CTCCGTTTAATATTTCTCCAATTTGTTGAAGCGTTAGCGGAGTGTCTTCGAAATTGCGTACGCTCTCCCTCTCTCTGGCAAGTCGTGATGTTTCCGACGTTGCAGCAGGCAGAGTAAAGGTTTTTCCCTCAAAAGGGATGTAGCTGTCTGAGTTTGCATAATCAATCAATGATTGATGGCTTAAGTGTTGACTGTATGTTTGGGGGTTGTTTGTTTGTTCATGGAATAACTCATATTTTCTTGTTGGGTTGTGAATGACCTGTAAGCTTTCAAGATCTGAAACGATATTTTGCACTAGTTCCACTGCCTCTCCAGTGATTTCTTGTGCTTGATGAATGATTTCTTCTCGAGTTAAGTTTCCGGTGCTAAGACCTAACACGCACCAAACAGCTTCAGTGTGGTCGTTAATATCTATCAGTCTATCCTCTTCGATAAATGTAATGCCTTCTTCACTTGAGAAGGCAGGCTTTGAGTATAAAAGGTGCGAATCGCCGTCTTTTGGTAATTTCTCCACAGGCATCTCCTAACTAACATAAAAATATAATTATTTTAATTATCTGTCAACACTCAACATTGACAACAGATAGTGATGAGCGTGTTAATATATGAGCAATCATAGGTGATGAAGGAGTTTTTGCTCATGTCAGAGGCTTTCAGCGTTCCATACAGGCAAATTGAAGCGACTCCGGTCGGTGGCCGCCCGAGGCAAAAGTTATCGCCCGAGTATTAACCGCTGCCAAGGTCCGACCTTGACAGCGGCTTTCTGTAGGGATAAATTTAAGGCACTCATGCCTAGCAGAAATCTGCAAAGACTTTATGTGCCTGGACATTACTACCATGTCTACAATCGCGGCGTTGAAAAAAGAAATATATTTATAGATGATAAAAATTATCGGGTGATGCTAGATTACCTCAAAGTAGCTCTAAGCCCGGATGAAGACTTAGACGATATTGATCTATCCCACACCGATACAAGACGTCTACGTCGCAAGAAAATCGATGAAAAAGTCGACCTTCTAGCTTACTGTTTAATGCCGAATCATTTTCACTTTTTATTTTATCTTCACGACGAAGAAGGCATCCAGGAACTAATGCAATCTATCATGACTGGTTATGTCATGTACTTTAATAAAAAATACGACCGCGTCGGCAGCTTATTTCAGGGTAAATATAAGGCTTCACATATAGATAACGAGGCTTATTTATGGCATATATCTAGATATATACACCGCAACCCTGAAGATTGGCGAAATTATGAATACTCAAGTATAGGTTATTACATCGGACAAAGACGATCTAGCTGGGTGAAGCCGGAGGCAATATTGCAGCTACACGAAGAATACAGTTCAAATTACGAAGACTTTCTAGTAGACGTCGAAGACATATCTGAATCCGAGCCATTTATCGAGCCAATTCTTGCAGATTCTTGACTTTAATACACTTGCTGTCAAGGTCCGACCTTGACAGCGATTGGCGGCAGGTGGTTGGGAGTGTTAATATGAAAGCACTTAAAGGTTGAGTTGGGTTTATTATGTCAGAAGCATTTGATGTATACAGAAGACAAATTGAGGACACCCCGACCGATAGTCGTAATATACCAGATAAATTATCGCAAGAGTATGAGATCGGCACTATGATGGTTCAACGTGCTCGAGGTCTTGATGATGGTTGGCGCTCTCAAGCGGCTTGTAGTGATGAAAATGTAGACCCCGATCTGTTCTTTTCTGATGTAGGAGGTAATGACAATAGCACCAAGAAGGCTATTAAAATATGCGAAAGTTGCCCAGTCCAGCAAGAGTGTCTAAATTATGCGCTTGTAAACAATGAGAATTTTGGAGTATGGGGCGGAAAAACCGAACGTCAACGCATGCAACTCAAGTATTCAGCTAAAAGAAGAAGAATGCAGTCTCTGAAGTGATGAGAAAAATAGAATACATAGAAGTGACTAAAATCAAGCCTCACTACATATAAAAGCTATCCGAAACTGTCAAGGTCGGACCTTGGCAGCGATTATTTGCTTGGGTCTTTGTAGATTTTGAGGGTTTCTTGGACCATTCGCCTCCAGGAGAACTGCTTCACTCTTTCAAAGCCACGTTGGCGCAATGTGTTGCGTAGGTCTTCATCTTCTAATATGCGGGATATCTTCTCGGCCATATCATCGGTGTCATGAGGGTCGAAATACAAAGCTGCATCACCATACACCTCCGGTAGGCAGGTGGCGTTTGAAGACACAACCGGCAGGCCATAAATCATCGCCTCTAGCCCCGGCAGTCCGAACCCCTCAGACAGCGAAGGGAAGACGTAGCAGGTGGCATTTTCATACATCCACACCAGTTGCCCATCATCTGCAAAGCCGGGTATCAAGACGTTGTCTATGCCCTGCTCTTCCGTATAAGCTTCCAGCGCCTCATAAGCCGCGCTTTGTTTGCCGGCTAGAACCAGCCAGTGATCGGTCTGCAACTTAGAGAAGGCATCGACCAGTAGCCACAAATTCTTGTGTGGAAACGGGTTGCCCACATACAGCACAAACGGCTTGTCTACTACCGGCTCGAAAACTTTCGGCTCGGCCTCAAAAGCTTCGGCCGCTTCATGTGTGAACGATATCTTGCCCGCATCCACTCCTGTATAGCTGGCCACATCGTCTTTGACGAACTGTGTAGGCGTGATAATGTGATCTGCTCGCCGAGCCGCTTTGCGTATAAACCACCGGAAAAATTTCGGTTTTAATGTGTATTTATACCACGCCCGCAGGCCGGAATGATCCCGCTTATCCACGAACCGTACTTGGGTCAGGTCATGAATCGTCACCACAAACTTTTTCATGTACAGCAAAGGAAAGCTCTGCATAGTGAAGTGGACTACATCCGCCCCAAGCCGCCACAACTGCAAAGGAAGCACGAGCTGTTCACGGAAAGTATAGGGCGGAGCGCTACTGGTTGCCACTTCGAAATTATCTGCCTTGGGAGTCCAAGCACCCTCATCTTGTTTGGCAAGCAGTACGATGTAGTGATTGACGTTATCTATATCTTGCAGATGCAGGAGTAAGCGCTCGATATATCGTCCAGTGCTGGTTTTGAGCAGGCGGGCGTCTATGATGATCTTCATCTCGTTAGAACTAGGTCACCGTATGGCGACCGAGACACCCTAGTTTGTTCATCTGTTATATATGAGATTGCTAGCATGTCTCGATTATATAGCATCGACCAAAAGTCTCTAACGGGACTATTTCCTACACTCCTCAAATATCGGCAACAGCTGCTTCTTTACGGTTTCAGTGAAGTCGCCGTTCTCTTGGGCATCTTTACCTGCGGCTTGGCCGAGCTTAGCGCGCAGTTGTTCATCATCTATATAGCGAGCGATAGCCACACCAAGAGCATCGGGGTCTTTTGGTGGTACAAGCAGTCCGTTCACTTCATGGGTGATTTGCTCGGCCAAGCCGCCGACATCGGTCGCAACGATCGGTAGGCCAAATAGCCGTGCCTCATGCACCCCCAGCCCCCACGATTCATAATGTGAAGGGCAAGCGTAGATATCGAGCGAACGCAAAAAGCCAGACACATCCTGGCTGTAGGGCAGAAAGTGCACATCATCAGACAGTCCAAGCTTCTCGACCAAGCTCTCTAGCTCTGGTTTATGCTCACCCTCGCCCATGATGAGCAACTCTGCCTGATCTGCAGCGTGTATAGCAGCAAACGCTCGAATCAAATCACCAACTCCCTTCGCTGGGTGGAGTCGCGCCGCATAGCCAAGTACCAACCTGTCTGATTGATGAATCGGGGTGGCTTCGACATCATACTGGGCAAAGTCAATACCACTCGGCACTACGGCAACAGATGCGGAATCGAAACCACGTGGCAGCAGAGGCGCGAGCTGTTGTTTTTGCTGATGGGAGAGTACGTACACGCCATCGGCTCGTTTGAGAGCACGTATATCGATCTTGCGAGCAAATGTGTCGGCCTCGAGTCGTTGGCCAAGCTCTACAGGGTCTTTCCATACTACAGGTGTTTTGTGTATAGGCTTGAGTAGTGTCAGTAGTATTTGGTCGAACCGAGAATGAGCGTTGATAATATCGGGCGACATTTTGCGCACCATGCGAACAGCTTGGAAGGTCTGCGGCAGTGCAATCAGTATTTTGTAGAGTATCCCGCTGTGCTTGAACCACCACGCATCGCTACAGGGAGTATCGAGATAATCGGGCAGCGGTATATTGGTGAAGGCGTGCACTTCGTGGCCCAGCTGCTCAAATGCGCGTAGATGAGCGAAGAATGACTTCTCCGCGCCACCGACTTCTTGCGCAAAACGAGAGCAGAGAATACGCATCAGGCCCGCCTCCGCATCAAGCGATATGCTTTGCGCGCTAGTCTTTTCGTGCGAATGTACAGCCACGGCCACCAGCCTAGTAGCGTCTTCAGTAGATTATCGAGCCTGCCATAGGCGATAGTGGCGTCGTACAGATCTTCTATCTCGCGCAATGAGTGTGGCTTAGGGGGTAATTTGCGACTTGGTGGGTCGAATGGCACGTCTTTGCCGAGTCGAGCCGCCACATCGGCTACATCTCGCTTGAGCTCGGCAATCCGAAATTCTAGCGCCTCACGCTCTTCATCGTCTAGCTCTAGTTCATCGCGAAGGTGCGAGAACATATCGATCCGGTTGAGCTCATGAGTATAAAAGGCCTCATCGCCCGTCTCATCCGGCCGAGCCGATATATTGCTGCCATCACGGCGCATATGCACGAGCACCTTGTCGCAGTAGCTGTAATCACCGAGCGTTGCTATCCGTATGAAGTA
>CAYQCN010000032.1:0-4756 GCA_964415975.1 uncultured Candidatus Saccharibacteria bacterium
GAGCGCAGCCTAACCTTACTAACTGGCGAGGATGGCGGCTCTGCCCCTAGTGGCGAAGTTAATCATCTATTCGACTTTACAGTTGGCCAAGACACCGAGACCGTCGGATCGATAGTCTTCGAGTACTGTACTACAGCTGCAGAGGTGCCTGGCGGTCTAGACTGTGATACTCCCGATGGCATGGACGCCTCAGGGGCTGTTTTGTCTAGCGAAAGTGGCGCTACCGGCTTTGACATACTTAGCGCTAGTACAAACGAGGTTGTTATAGATAGAACTGCAGCCTCAATAACTGCCGAGACAACAGTCAGCTACCAGCTAGACGATATAATAAACCCAGAAACCCCAAATGAGACTTTCTTCGTGCGAATAACCGCTCATGAGAGTGAAGACGGAACTGGCGATGCCGTATACTTTGGTACTGTAGCAGCCAGCACCACTACCGAGATCGAACTAGAAGGGGTCATGCCCGAATCGCTTGTCTTCTGCACCGGAGAGACTATCGATACTACCGGCGGGGTGCCTGACTGTACTACAGCCACTGACGGCAATATAGCCTTTGATCAACTGTTCTCCGCTACCGACACAGCTACCGCTACATCGCAGATGGCGGCTACCACTAATGCTGGCGATGGCTACGCTATCACCGTAAACGGCTCTACTTTAACGTCTGGTACTAATGAAATAGATCCGATGGATGATGGATCTGGCGGAGCAACCGGTATAGTACTAGGCTCTAGCCAATTCGGTATGAACTTAGTAGAAAATGTCGATACCACAGACGCTAGCGACGACCCGCTCGGACTCAATGTCGACCCGCAGCCCAACCAAGACAACTTCCGTGGCCAACCAGCAGAAGATTACGATACAGAAGATCTTTTCAAATACCAAAATGGCGATGTGGTAGCCAATAGTTATGATGTCCAGCCTTCACCTACTGACTCACAAATATTTACCAAGTCCTATATAGTAAATGTACCCGGTAGCCAGCCGGCCGGTACCTACACAACTACTCTTACCTATGTAGCTACAGCCACCTTCTAAATACCGACCCATTATTGATTGCGGTTTAGCTTTTATGCTAGTATCTGCTCATGGAAATGAGCTGGAGAAGCTGGAGAAGTATACGTCTATTTATAGCAGTTGCAACGCTAGTGGTGTTATTGATTTCACTGCTACCCCTGCAATCGGTGCAGGCTGATCAAATCGTCAACCGCAGCTTGACGTTGCAGGCTGGCTCTGAAGATGGCGGCTCAGCTCCAGGCGGCGAGGTCAATCATTTCTTCGAATTTGAAGTCCCTACTACCTCAACAGCAATAGGCTCTATCGAATTTTTATACTGTACGACAGCTAGTGGAACTTGTGACATGCCCGACGGCCTCGACACTACAGAAGCAGCGCTAGGTACCGAGGAGGGTCTAACTGGCTGGAGTATAGACAACTCCGATAATGGCTCCCCATATCTAACTCGTGACCCAGCCACAGAGCCGACCGACGGAGAGTTAGCCTATCAGCTGCAAGACATTATCAACCCAGAAAACACCAACGAAACATTTTTTGTACGCATATCTACCTACGAATCAGACGACACATCCGGAAGCCCAGTCGACGAGGGTACTGTCGCTGCCAGTACAGCAACCGAAATTGAGTTGGTAGGAGTCATGCCCGAATCTCTCATATTTTGCACAGGAGAAACTATCGATATCAACAATGACATCCCCGACTGCTCCACTGCCACTGATGGCAATGTAAGCTTTAACCAGCTATTTTCCGCTACCGACACCGCTACCGCAACATCACAAATGGCGGCTACCACTAATGCTGATAACGGCTACATCATCACAGTCAACGGCTCCACTCTCACGTCTGGAACCAACGAAATTGACCCCATGGATACCGTCGATGAGAGTACTGTTGGATCTGGCCAGTTTGGCATGAACTTGCGTGAAAACACCCTCGCCTCCTCTGACCCAGAAGTGGGCGATGATGTGACGCCAGCACCAAATGGAGATGACCTAAGAGGACAGCCAGCTCCAGATTATGATCAAGTTGACTTTTTCAAATTTGAAAGTGGAGATACAGTTGCAGCCAGCGATAATAATGGCGCCGGACCCACCAACTCACAACTCTTCACCAAGTCATACATAGTAAATGTTCCTGGTAGCCAAGCGGCCGGCACCTACACAACCACTCTAACCTATATCGCTACGGCCACTTATTAGCCAATGAGAGTCTTAACAATTACTACCAAATACGCTTTGGCGCCGATGATTTTCGGTGTAATACTATTCATTGCACCCACTGCCAATGCTCAACAGCCCACCCCTGGCACAGGACAGGCTCTAGAAATTGCACCAACTATTGTCACTCTTGATGTAGACCCTGGCGAAACTGTAGAAGTTGAGATACAGCTTCGAAACGTCTCAAATGAAGAACTCATAGTCACCGGAGAAATAAATGACTTTCTAGCATCCGATGAGCAAGGATCGCCCAATATTATCATGGAAGATCAGGCCCAAGACTTCGAAGACAACCCCTATTCAATGAGGGCTTGGGCGCAGCCAATTCAGCCATTGCTGCTTGAGCCGGGTGAGATAGAGACTTTGACAGCTCCCTTCATAGTACCGGACAACGCCTCACCTGGCGGATATTATGGTGCTGTCCGGTTTACCGGTACTCCTCCTGAGCTAGAAGGTACAGGAGTATCCCTGACAACTAGTATCGGCACCTTGATGCTTGCCACTGTAAGTGGTGAGTCCGACAAGAATGCCGCCATAGAAGAGTTCAAGGTTGAGAAAGATGGCTCAAGTGGATCTTTTTTTGAGTCCACCCCCTTGCAGCTAATCCAGCGTATAAAAAATACAGGCAATGTCCATATTCAACCTACCGGTCAAGTGCTAATTACCGATATGTTTGACAGAAGAGTTGCTTCGGCCAATGTCAACCTGGGTCAGCAAAATATACTGCCCGAGAGTATACGTCGTTTTGAGCAAGATATAGATAGTTCGCTCATTGGCGACCGCAGATTGTTTGGGCGCTATACTGCCGACTTAGAGCTTGAGTACGGCGAAGATAAAATATTGACTGACACACTCACTTTCTGGGTTGTGCCCTATAGACTGATTGCCGGTATTATTGTCGTATTTGTGACCGCACTGCTCGCTATACGCTACGCTCTAAAACGCTATAAGCAAAAAATCATAAAGCAGACAAGAAGACGCTAGAACTAACTATTAACCATAACTAAAAAATGGTATAGTATACGCTAGTAGTATGTACCAAAAACTAAAATTAATACATTACAAACATACTGGTAAGCATCGCTCTAACGAGCACACATCATATGGAGTGCTTGTGATGATACTGCTGATAGTTGGCGTTGTATTGGCAACATACACATACTCCCTGCAGGCTTCATCGGACCTACGAGGCCCACACTCAGAATCAATCAGCCTTACCGGTGCCATGCCAGAGCCACCACCCGATACAGCTGCCACCATTACCTCGCCAAGCGAAGGTCAGTCCTTCTCCGAGCTGCCCGTGACGGTAGAGGGAACCTGTCCAGAAGGCAGTCTAGTCGAAATCCTAAAAAACAACGTCTTTGCCGGTTCCGCTCTATGTCAAGACGATGGCACCTACTCGCTCGATATAGGTCTTTTTATAAACGACAATGAGCTTATAGCTAGAGTGTATAACACCCTAAATCAACCTGGACCAAATTCCGAACCGGTCAACATTTTCTACGACGCTCTGCCACCCCAGGATGCCTCTCTATCGCCAGTGGATTTAATCGGTGATAGATTACTACTTCGCACCGATTCCGTATTTAGAGGCACCTTCACTAATGAGACGTTTACCATGCCGGTAGAGATTATCGGCGGCAGTCCGCCATTCGCACTCGACGTAAGATGGGGCGACAACGAAAGAAAGACTGTCCCACGTGATAATAATCAGCCTTTTAACATCAGCCACACTTATGATAGACCGGGCAGTTATCAGATCAACCTTCAAGCCACAGACAGCGATGGAAGAGTTGCCTTCTTAACCACTGTAGTCGTTATAAATGGCCCGCCGTCAGAGGTGCCTCTAGCCGCAGACCCAAGTGAAGACGAGTCGCGCATCATGGGCTTACTACGCATACAGTGGCCAATATTTGCAGCCACACTGGCGATGGTAATCAGTTTCTGGATGGGAGAGCAAAGAGAAAAACACGTTCTAGCTAGCAAAGGCTTGCTGCTCAACCCGCCAACCAAGAAAAAGGCTAACTAAAGCCCTTTATCTACTCCTAAAACATCCTTCATCACTCTGCACAAACACCCTCAGAAAGTAAATACCTGATTTTCAGGGGTACAAAATTTGCCATAAGCGGAAAATAGGATTATTATAAGAGTATTAGGCGAATAAGACTAAAAAAGTCTTTCAAAAAAGAGGCGCCTCGAGGAAACATGAACACCGCAAATAAATACAAATACTCAAAGTCTAGGCCTTTGGTCTTAATTGTAGCACTGGTGCTTGTCTTGGGATGGCTGCACACTCTCAGCATGCCAGTTGCAGCTAATCCAGGAGTAAACGAACAAATCAATTTCCAGGGTAGGCTTTTCACTCAAGAGGGCGCTACGGTGGAAGACGGTTTTTATAACATCCAATTCAAGATTTATTCCGGCGGCGACGGCGAAGATGAAGATAACCCAGGTGGCACTCTGTTATGGACAGAGGATCACCTCAATGAAAACGATGAGGGCGTAACGATCCAAAATGG
>CAYQCN010000033.1:0-4650 GCA_964415975.1 uncultured Candidatus Saccharibacteria bacterium
CTGTGAGACGGCCTTGGAAGTTGATGCGGTATGGGATGGATTGGGAGTCGGCTTGGGTGTCTTGAGTGTGAGCAAGCTGCAGTAAACCAAATAGAGACAAAAGCAGCAATACAAAAGATGTAGCAATAAGCACCAACCGCCCTAATGACGCTAATGACGAAGTATTTTTTGTTTTGATGTATTTTGTCATTTATTTTGACTTTTGTGACAGTTATTTATTTATATAATTATACTCGCTCAAAACTTTTGTGCAAGTAAAATACTCTTAGTTCAAAATATAAATTGCTAAATATTAAAGGACTAGTAGCCGAATATCGTATTTTAAATGTTGTATTTAATACAAATTATGTAGATTTATATTTTTTACAACATTAGTTAATACTGGCTATTAATCTATTTTTTATTAATTTTATAGTTTATTTGTATTAAAAAATACATCATTATTTATATAAATAACTTATATATTAAGTATGAAATAGCATACAAAATTAAAGCTGGCTAGGACATCTTTGTGCAATACAAAAATAATCAATATTTATACAAAAACGATAAAACAATCTAAAAAATCGACTGAACAAAATAATTAATGCTATATCCAGTTATTGATAGTTGTAGCTGATATAAGCTTCTAGTATGCATATATAAGCTTAATAATAGACCTTGGTGATTAATTAGATGGTCGCATGTATAAACTGCTGTAAGTATGTCTATTTGCGAGAGAAGTGGTACTGTAGCACTAGGCTTAACAGTATCGCTAATATAAACAGAGGGACGATAATCTGCCACACGCCCGTGACAGCAAATATCCACCTGCTTATCTCTTCCCCAGTGACTTCATCACTCACTGTCACCGGGAACAGGCCTAGATAATTACCCTCGCGCTCAATATCAAAAACGCGAGAGTTGCCCGCAAAAACCAGGCCGGACTCCAGCGATTCTTGACCAGCTATCGGCATAGAGACACTTAGCTCAGGTGTAAATGCAACATATCTCTCACCATCGCTAGCAGCAAACTCTGTCACGCCACTAATAGCACTGCCGAATTGCAAGAAGCTCATGTCCAGGAAAATAAAGCTTCCATCTCTCTCTACTTCATCGCCATTTTCTAGTAGCAGCAACGTCCCCACTCTAGTAGTCGTGCCAAAACCTGAAGCCTCGAACCCATCACCTTCGCCTGATTCCACTGCAAATAGCAAGGCCGCATATACACCACCCTCCGGCAGCTGGTTGCTGTCTATCTCAAAAAATATCCTGGCAGCTTCTCGAGGCCCTAAATCGAACTCGTCTACATCTATATTTATGCCTTGACTGATTTGCTCGTCTTCATAAAACTCTAAGTCGCCATCAGTGTTGATCTGGCGAAAGGCTTCGACTTCAGTAGATATCGTGATGTCAAAATCGCCAGGATTAGAAACGTCTACATAGCCTGTCTTTTCCTGACCCAGCTCCAGCTGCTCGTCATATTTAAGAGGTTCTACGCGTATACTTTGCGCCGAAACGCTCCCCGAACTAAGTGCAAATATACTCACCATCAGAGTGAGTGTTGTAATAAATGCACTCAACATGCCAATCTTTTTGCTGCTAGCTGTAAACTTGTGGAAATGAAATCCGTCTGCATTAAGCTTCGTCATTGCTCTCGCCTCCCGCTCGCTGTTCATTATTACCTTGCGCATCATGGCTTGAGCGTAGCTGTGAAGCCAAGTCGGTTTCTGTATATTCCGGCAGCCTGTGTACTATCTATGCCGGCCCTAAACTCTAGAGATGTCACCTCTTTCTCCCCGCCAGACAGGCCGTCTCGACTGTGAAATGACGTACTAGAGCTAGGGATGGCAGCATATTCGAAGTCTGGCTCACTGCCCCACTTGCCATCTCTTTGCACGCCGTCTAAGACACTGAAGCCAAAGCCTGTGGTAGCGCCTTCATTCCAGGGGCTAGGAAAGCTTATAGAGCTTTCAATAGCCGGTATGGTGTCGCCTTGATCAGTTCGTAAGTCTCCATCTTGCTCGATGGCAATGCTGTAGCCACCCGCATCAGTGCGAACTACCGCATCGGCACCGACCGACCTAGACTGGCCTGGGTCTAGGCTGGGCAAAGTGAGGGCGTTAGCAATTCCTGAGCTAGATACACTGTACTCGTCAATCACTTCATCTCTCGACAGCGGCCTGCTATATATTTTCACCTCGTCAATCGCGCCTTCAAAATACCACTCCACATCATTAATGCTGCCGTTGGCTTGAGCGGCAATAGAAAATAAACCACCTTGTCCATCCGGACTATCTACATCTGTTGTCTGCTCGTCCTCAAGCTCGCCATTGATATACAGCCTAGCTTCATTATTGTCAGGACTATGAGTAAGCACTACATGATGCCACTCGCCATCGTTGTAACCCTCAGAAGACACCAAATCAACGGCCGATTCACCACCCGATGAGGTCCTGGCCCACACAACACCGTCACCCTCAAATGAATCATCAGTGTCGACCACTACCCAGAAGTTTCTGTCTTCATGAGCGTCCACTCCCTGCTTAGACACTATGGTGTTTAGCCCTGATGCACTTTCATCATTCCTAAACCAAGCCGAGACACTAAACTCTGAAACATCAAGGCCACTATACGAGTCTACATAGACAAAGTCGTTGCCACCATCAAGCTCTAAAGCGCCTCTACCCACCTGTCCGTCTATCCAGCCTGGATCGCCCTCTATTACACCTCGATTGTCATTTGCGCTAACATCATAGGCTTGGATACCTGCGCCTGTGTTTAATGGCCAATAACCCTCTAGACCGTCTGGCAATAGACTAAGCTCAATCGACTGCTCTAGCTGGCTTACATATCCTTGCGACAGCTTATAACTAGGGCTGTCTCCTAAACCGATAACCGCCTCTCCGCCCGAATCGAGCAGTTCGTAGCTATCGGATGACACCAGGCCGCCGAAGGAGTTGGACACGTTCGGATCCAGACGGTAGTTGTCGGTAGATAGCGGCTCTGCATCAGCACTCGGAAGGAAAAGTAAGCCTAAACTCAAGCAGCCAGCCACCAGTGTGACTTTTCGCGATTCCCTGATAATGTCTTCAACAACTTTTAAGTTCATAAAAACCAAATATTTAAGCTTGTGCTTATTATAACAAGCCTGCGTTAAACTGTATATTTTTAAAAGAGGGTTGTAGGGTCATAGGGTTGTAGCAAGATTTAGTTGAAAGTTATAAAGTTAAAAGATTTAGAATTTGTCACCCCATATACAATATACAACCCCCTATATACTCGAACGCTACTCATACTTGCGCCTCATATGGCGAGAGCCGAGCCAGAAGGATATCGGCACAATTACCGCCAACACATATATCGGCCACAGTATATAGTCTGTCTGTATGCGAGTAGGCTCTCTATCTTCTACAAAACTACCATCTACTTCACCATCCACAACCGCCGTCAGCTGCAAAAAAGATGCCTGGTCGTTCTCATCAACCGCTCTAGCCACCACCCTGTATACCCCTGGTCTATCAAAAGCGTGAGAAGCACTAAATGAACCTGTATCGCTGCGGCTAATGACGTCGTCGTTGCCATCGCCCCAGTTTATACCCACAGCATACGGGCCCTGCCCTCCTGAGATTTGCATAGGAAATGTTATCTCACTGCCAGGCGACGCTCCACGAAAGCTCACGTTGCTGGTGAGAAGAAGCTGTTGAGCAATATCTCTATCGCTTGTAGTAACTTGGGGGTCAAACTCAACAGTCACAGTGTCTGAATCGGGGCCAGACTGACCCAGCAGATCACGCACCCTAGCCTGTAATTCATTTTGGCCTCTAAACAAAGCTACTTCTATATCAAACGTACCGTTATCTTCACAGATTGCCGAGCCTGCAAATGTACCATTTTTGTATATCTCTACAATTAGCTCTGGTTGGCATGTGCCGCTAAATGTAATCGTTGAGTCGGTAAAGACCGTACCATTAGTAGGTGAATTAATAGCTGCCGACCGCTCTGGAGGCTGCCCCTCAACCACGCCGCCAAGTCCCAAAGATCCAGATTGGGGGTTTTCTATGTCATCTTCGAATGAATTAGCTAAAACCGCACCAGAAGGTAGGATTACAAGTACAGACAGCACTGCAAAAACAAATAAGTTTCTGGTGTTAATATTTTTTAGAGTGTTGGTTTTTTCCATATACATGCATTAAACTGCTTTGGGTAGAATTTTAACAGCTTTTAAGCAAAATTAGTAGACTTTAAGTAATATCTGCTTTCATATTTTTAAGAACCATTCTGACTTTGATATTTCTTAACAACGCTCTTGTTGTAGGCCTGCAGTGCCTTGCGTCCAAAATATCCTACCGCTATCAACATCAGAAGAACAATGCCTATCAATTTATACGGTATCACCCAAAAATCTGCACTCTCCTCAATAATTTCGCCTGCAGTGCCGTATTGAAGACTGGCCGTAGCAGTGTAGCGACCAAGCCAAAAAGACTTATCTTCATAAGACTGCTCAAAACGCCTAATTGATTGCGGTAAAACATTGCTTTCGGTCTCATTAAACTCAAGGCTATCTACCTCTTGTCCGAATATATTAGTAATCTCGATACTACCCGAAGGCTGCAAGTAGACATTTCCCTGGTTGTTTAGACGAGTCACAAACTCAAAAGGACCGGTCTC
>CAYQCN010000034.1:0-3534 GCA_964415975.1 uncultured Candidatus Saccharibacteria bacterium
TATAATCAGCTACGATTAGAAGATATTTCGACAGGTGATCTGCTTTATAAAAGAAAATCACAATACGTCGGAAGACAATTAATACTATTGGAGCGGAATTAGATGTCTAAAACTAAAGCTGGTGGTTCAGTAAAAAATGTACACGACTCTCCTGGCCAAAGGTTAGGTGTAAAGAGATTTGGCGGCGAGAAGGTGCGAGCCGGCAATATACTGATCAGACAAAGGGGCATGAATAAGATAGCAGGTGAAGGTACACGGATCGGCAGAGATCATACCGTATATGCAACCCGAGATGGTGTTGTTAAATTTGAAAAGACTAAGATTAAGCGCTTTAGCGGACATCGAGTACCCCGCACTAAAGTCAAGGTACTGCCCGAGGCTTAGGTATAGCTTTTAAATAACAAAAACACCCTGCTATTAAGGGTGTTTTTGTTATAAATTTTATTCTTGGCTATTTAACTCCCAAATGATACTTGATGCGCTCAACAACATCGGCAATCACAACTTGTGATTTAACCATATAATCATCAGCTCCGAGGTTATCAGCCCTCTGCTTGTCGTCTTCTTGACTCAAGGCTGTAAGCATCACTACTTTTATATTGGCTGTCTCTGGGGTGTTGTGCAAAATATCAAGTACATCGAAGCCACTTATTTTGGGCATCATTACATCTAGCAAAATTAGGTCTGGCCGGTACTTCATCGCATCGCTCAAAGCTGACTCCCCATTATTGCAGTGATATACATCAAACCCTTCAGCCTCTAATCTCGAACGATATACAGATGCTAGACCTTCGTCATCTTCTACAAGTAAAATTTTTTTAGGTTTTTGTGAATCCATTAATTCTAAGCATAGCGTGTATGTCTAATTTTGTACAGTCTTAGACTCTTTTTTTTGATTTATAGCAGAAACTAGACCCCTGAATAATGGGTGTGGTCGCTCTGGACGAGATGTAAACTCCGGATGAAACTGGCTAGCAACAAAATAGTCGCAACCTTCCATCTCTATCATCTCAACCAACTTTTCGTCTGGCGATGTGCCGCTAAAAATCATACCGGCTTCACTGAGCTGATCGCGAAACTCATTATTGACTTCATATCGATGACGATGCCGTTCATTTATGAGATCTTCGCCATATAGGCTGTGTGCCTTGGTGTTTGGCTTAATTTTGCAAGGGTAGTCACCAAGCCTCATGGTGCCACCCATGTCTTTTATATCAGCCTGGTCTGCCATGAGGCTGATAACAGGATACTCCGATTCAGAATCTATCTCGACAGTGTGGGCTTTATCACTAATAAACTCTCTAGCCACAGCCACAACGGCCACCTGCAACCCTAGGCAAAGTCCTAGGTAAGGAATGTTGTTGTCTATTGCAAACCTAGCAGCCCTAATCTTGCCCTCTACTCCGCGAGTCCCAAAACCGCCCGGCACAACTATCCCGTCTACATGATCGAAATCAGATTCATCGAAACTATTCTCTAGCCTTTCAGCATCAATCCATACGATTTCTACTTGACGCCTATAAGACCATGCCGCCGACTTTATAGCCTCAAATACACTCATGTATGTATCACGATGATCTAAGTACTTTGCTACTACACCAATCCGAATAGTCGGCATTGTATCGTCTTTAATGACTTCTACAAGCTTACGCCATGACTGCAAATCTTGTTTTTTTAGCTCAAGCTGTAACTTTCTCTCTATGACATCAGCTAAGCTACCTAGACGCAACGGAACTTCATAGACACTATCTACTGTAGGCACAATGCTAATAGCCTCATCTTCAACGTCTGAATACATACTAAGTTTCCGGCGGACAGTTTCGTCTGCCTCTTGCTCAGTCCTGGCGACTATAATGTCAGGGCTAACTCCTAGTCCTCGAAGACTGCGGACAGCGTTTTGGGCGGGCTTCGTCTTTAACTCGTTGCTGGCATTGATAAAGGGCAGATATACCACATGCACATATAAGACGTTTTCGGAGCCGACCCTCTGTCTAAATTCACGTATCGCCTCAATAAAACTCAACCCCTCATAATCGCCAACTGTGCCTCCAATTTCGACAAAGTGCACATCAGACCCGGACCCAGCAGATTCTATTTCATCTTGGATTGCATCAGTAACGTGCGGTATGATCTGGACAGTCTTACCTAGATACTTCCCTTCTCTCTCATCGTCTATAACTTTACTTAATATACTGCCACTCATTAATGAACTAGATTGGCTTAGCTCCTGATCAAGAAAACGCTCATAATGTCCAAGGTCAAGATCGGCCTCGGCTCCATCGCTAGTTACAAATACTTCTCCATGCTCAGCTGGGTTAAGTGTACCTGCATCAGTATTAAGATACGGGTCACATTTTTGAATATTTACATTAAGCCCACGACTCTTAAGTATCTTGGCAAGACTGGCCGCTGTAATTCCCTTACCGACACCGGATAATACACCACCTGTCACAAAGACGTATTTTGTCTGTTTACTACTCAAACCCTCTCCTTTGCATGAGATTTGGGTTAATCATAGCATGATGAATACCGCCTAGCACAAGCCGGCATTGCTATTGTATAATGCCAATCAAGTGGCTCGACTAATACCCAAAATAGTCAAAACCCCGAAGCAATAATATATTACCTCAGTACTTCCAAAGCTCTATCTAACTGAGGGTCTTCGCCGGATTCAATATCATCTATATCAAGTTCGACTTCGAAATCTGGCTTCACGCCCTCTTCTTCAATGTTCACACCGTCAGGAGTGTACCAATTGGCTATAGTCACCCTCAGGACGCTACCTCCACTTAACTCCACTAACTCCTGCACACTGCCCTTACCAAAGGTCTGCATCCCTACTAAATCAGCCACGCCATTATCTCTAAGTGCACCAGCTATAATCTCGCTAGCGCTCGCAGAACCTTCGTTGATTAATACTACAGTCGGCACACCGCTTAGTAAGCCATTACCTCTAGCCCTCTTGCTAGACTTGACCTCTTCGCCCCTTCTCTCTTCGACTACTAAATCACCTGAGCTTAAAAATTCACTAGCAACGTCTACGGCCACCTCTAAAAATCCGCCGGGGTTGCTACGTACATCAAGCACTATCTTTTCTGCCCCACCCTCTAGCAGTGAATTGGCCGCTAGTCTAAAGTCATTAGTGGTATCAGTACCAAATCTTATCAGCTCAATATAGCCCACATTATCATCAAGCATTTCTGACTCCACACTAGGGACTTCTATCTGCCCCCTGATTATCTCCACCTCTTCAGGGCTGTAATCTCCGCGGACAATTGTCAGCACTACTTCTGTACCTTCTTCGCCACGAATTTTGCTGACTGCCTCGCCCACGCTTAAATCAACTGTACTCTGCCCATCTATCTCGGCTATCACGTCTTGAGATTGCAGGCCGGCTTCATCTGCAGGAGTACCAGATATAGGTGCTATCACTACTAAATTGCCATCTCTCTCGCCTATCTCTGCGCCAATTCCTCCAAACTGCCCATCAAGAGATTCGTCCAGTTCTTGGGCGCTATCTGCATCAAGGTACTG
>CAYQCN010000035.1:0-3486 GCA_964415975.1 uncultured Candidatus Saccharibacteria bacterium
CAGCGGGTCGCCGACGATGGCGGCAAACCCAGAGGTACTCACCAAGGTAACGTGGTCGCCGTCAGCGTGAGCTGCAGCTAGGACGCTATCGTCACTGGTGAAGGTGACAGCCCAAGCAGTATTCACCAGGCTGATGCTGTCGCTGATCTCGCTCCACTGACTCGGGTCGGGGTCGGACGAGTCGACCAGGGTGAGGCCACCACCAACACTATGCGCCGCCGCCAGGACGTTATCGTCACTTGTAAAAGTTACTTTCCAACCATTATTCGGCAAACTAAGACTACTGCTGATCTCGCTCCACTGACTCGGGTCGGGGTCGGACGAGTCGACCAGGGTGACATAATTGCCGCTTAAGTGCGCTAACACTAATACATTATCATCACTAGTGAATGTAGCGGCGTTGCCACTGCCTGGCAAACTAAGACTACTGCTGATCTCGCTCCACTGACTCGGGTCGGGGTCGGACGAGTCGACCAGGGTGACGTGGTCGCCGCCATTGTGCGCCAACACCAGGACGTTATAGTCACTGGTAAACTTGGCGGCGCGGCCCATGTCTGGCAGGCTGAGGCTGCTGCTGATCTCGCTCCATTGCCCCGGGTCGGGGTCGGAGGAGTCGACCAGGGTGACGCCGTCGCCGCCATCATGCCCCAACACCAGCACGTTGTCGTCACTGGTAAACTTGGCGGCGCGGCCGGCGCCTGGCAGGCTGAGACTGCTGCTGATCTCACTCCACTGCTCCGGGTCGGGGTCGGAGGAGTCGACCAGGGTGACGTGGTCGCCGTTAGCGTGCCCTAAAACCAACACGTTTTCGTCACTGGTGAAAGTGATAGCCCAAACATCGCCCGGCAAACTAAGACTACTGCTGATCTCGCTCCACTGCTCCGGGTCGGGGTCGGACGAGTCGACCAGGGTGACGCGGTCGCCGCCAAGGTGCCCCAACACCAGCACGTTGTCGTCGCTGGTGAAGGTGGCGGATCGCCCAGTGTCAGACAAGCTGATACTGCTGTCGATTTCGCTCCATTCTTCAGGATCACTAATTGTTTTAACAACCTCATCCTCATTCTCAAACCACCGATAACTGTTTTGCTCGAGGTCTGCAGTCTCTTCGTACTCCATATCGACATAGACGGTAGAGACGCGGATTTCATCACCACGGCCGGCTGGATTGCCACCCCCTTGCACTTCCCGTTCAATGATGACTTCTAGGGAGTCGATATCGGCTTGTGTCCAAGAACCGGTGTAGGTCGCCTCGAGCCAGCTGTAGCTACCAGCGCTCGGGGTGAACGTCTGCGCGCCCTGAGGGCTACCATTGATACGTATATCCAAATCTAGCGTGTCGTTGCCACTACCGACACTAACTGCATTAGCGTGTACACGCAGCGTCAATTCGGTAGCCTCCTCTATGTTGCTCTCACTGGTCATGCCGAATTCCACACCATAATCTTGGTTTTCAGCTTCGGTAGCGATGTAGGTGCTGGTATCAGGTGTAGAGCCTTCGTTAACCTCGGTGTAGTAACTACTGCCGGTGCTCTCGGGCCAGTCGGTAACGATATCTTGGTTGGGGGTGAGGACAGCTGAAGCAGCGCCAGTGATGCCATACCATAACGGCTGTAATGCCACCGCCAGGACTACCCCGACCCCGATTGCCCAGCCGTAGCGCCCTATGAAATTTTTGGGAAGTAAAGCAGAGAGAAGGCCTTGCATCCGATCCAGACGGGCTCTTAACGGCATGAACACATTATATATACGCTCCAGACCCACAAGTAATCGCTGTCGGTAATCGTAGTTATGTGCTCTGTTTTGGTGTGCCTGTTTTTTTTTTGCATGATTCTCCACAATTTTTACGGATCGTATCTGTATTCGATAGCCCCGAGTCGAACTGTATTGCTAGCTGGTCCTTCAGAGGTCATTTTCACCCTGATAGTAATGATGTCATCGGCATCGAAGTCACAACCACTAGGATCGCTAATACTCACCTGCTGCCACTCACCCGGGCTGCTGGGAGCAACTGACTCACTATTAATACAAGTTACATCTTCAGCATCGCGCAAGGTGAACTCTAGGTTGCCATCGTCAGTAGAGTCGACATAGGTCCAAACACTCCAGCTGCCACTAGCAAACTGCTCATCAAAGTTAGCAGGCAGCTGATGCTGAATAACCACGTCATAATCCTGCGGATTCTGCTCATCCGTTGTCCATTCATAAAAGTTGTGGCTGTAGCCCTGAGCAGAAGATAGTCCATCGATGTGATCGGCGGTCATGACGCCAATATTATCGGTTCCATCACCACTGAGCGTGCCGCCTGCGAATTCAGGTGTTAAAGTTTCTACCTGTTCCCCGGCTACTACGCCGTCTCCGGCAACGTCATCAGCGCAGATAACATTGCCATTGCTATCGACAGTTAGCTTGCCGCCATTGTCGAAAACACTGCAGTCATAATCGCTAAAGACTATGTCGCCGCTTGCAGTTAAGTCTTTGACTTGCAAGTTACCAAACTCGACGTTGCTGGTAGTATTAATGTCCTGTGGCGTCTCTAAAGTAATGGTATTATCTCCATCATCATTTACGATAATCTGGTCGGCAGTACCCTGCACGTTCAAGTTGCCATCCAATCCGTTCAGCGACTGCACTCCAGCAGCCGATCCGCCTCCCCCAAAAGTAACCCATCCATTGCCGTCATAACCCTGAAAGTCAGTTCCGTCGAATCGGATGGCACCGGTCGTGTTATTGCTGCTTCCTCCTACGATAACTTCGGCACTGGAATCCAGCCTGCCGACACTAAGCTGTCCGCTACCATCATCCCAAGTCAAATCGCTGTAACCCTGCAAATTGCCGGCATCGTCAAAAACAGCCAGCTCGTCTTCATTGCCACTGCCGGAGATACCGCCACCGCCACCTTCAGTCAATGATACCCAACTAATACCGTCATAACCTTGGAAGTCAGTACCGGTCCAGCGAATAGAGCCAGCTTCTGTGGTAGTGGTATTACCAATACGTATACCGCCATCCACATCAATGGCTTGCTGAGGATTGCTCACACCTATACCAATATTACCGCCAGAAATTGCGCGAATTACTTCGCTGTTGTTAACAATCAAGCTCAGGTCTTGGTCATCGGTCGTGCCCAAGATAGCCGTAACACCAAACTCATTGCCTCCATCGGCAAAGTAACGATCATCAAAGTAAGAGTCATCAATGTTAAGACCAATACTTTGACCGAGTGGTGTAGTACCCCCACCAGTTAGGCCGGTACCGGCAGTGACGGTGAGGCTGTCGTTGTCTAGTTTGATGTTAGTGATGGAGCCGTCGGCTATACGGTCGATGGAGAGGGTGCCGGATGTTATCTCTGATGCGTTTAGATCGGTTAGTAGTGAACCGTCCAGTGCTGGGAGCTGTCCGGAGCTGTTGAGTTGGACTAGTTGGTTGGCATTGTTGAAGGTGTTGCCTTGGAGGGTGACGTCTGCACCATCATCCAAATCACTGGTG
>CAYQCN010000036.1:0-3353 GCA_964415975.1 uncultured Candidatus Saccharibacteria bacterium
GTCAAGGTGTCGCTGGACAAAACTTTGTTACGCACACCGATCAAAATCTCTTGCTGTCTCCTGCTACGATCAAAGTCGCTGGTTGTTTTGCGGGACCTAGCATATTTAAGCGCCGTCTCTCCGTCCATGAACTGCTCACCGGAATCAATGGAGAATGGATCATATCCGCCCGTATCGTCGTCTGGAAAGTGAGGGTCATAAAGCGACTCTTCAACGTCCACCATCACCCCATCAATGGCATCGATTCCGTCAATAAAGCCGCTAAAATCAGCTCGTGCATAGTAATGAATCGGCACATCGAGTATGTCGCTGACGGTATCCTTGAGCAAACCAGGGCCGCCACCATCATAGTCGCTGTCTTCTCCATAAACATGGGCTGCATTGATTTTGGCGGAGCCAAATTCACCCATATCTACATATAGGTCTCGCGGTATGCTTATCATTGCTACATCTTTAGCTACGGGGTCGAAGCTTACCAGCATAATAGTGTCAGCAAGTCCGCCGCCGCCATCGTCTACACCAATCAGCAATGCATTTACTCTGCCGTCTCCTTCGCCATCCAGCATGCTGGGGTCAACTTCACCAAGCAGCGAAGCTGCGCCTTCACCTGAATTATCAACAATAATACTGCCGTGCAAATGCCATAAGGCCCCACCAACAGCCAAAAGCCCTACTGTCAGTACCGCAACTAGGCCAAGCAGTAAATGTTTCCATCTTATCTTTTGCATAAATCCAGCCCTAGACGCAGATTGGCCCGCTGCACTATCTTGCGATACGTCTAGACTAATTCCTGAAACATCGTCTTGCTCCTGATAGTCAGTACTTGCCTCTTTCATTTCAACCTGTTCCTGCGAATCAAATTCAGGCTGGAGTTGAGCTCCGCTAGTATCGTTGCCTGATGGGTGGCTGTACATACCATCAAGTCTGCGACGGGGGTCTTGTTGATTCTGCATAACTAGTATCACAGTATATCGAAACCTTTGCCATGTAACAAGCTGGATTGCTGGAATATGACTGAGGTAGCGTGCTACAATTAGACAGTACTATGGAGCAGCAGCCACCAATTTACCAGCCAAATGAAAAGCCGCGCAATTATGCTTTCTTGAAGCTCGTTTTGGCTTGGGTGGTTGCTATCGGCATCGCAGTCATGTTGCAGTCATTTGTCTTTCAGTCATATCAGGTGTTTGGCCAAAGCATGCAACCAACGCTAGATGACGGCGACTACTTAATCATATCAAAGCTAGGGCCGACCTGGTCTTCTATCACTAACAACGAATTTATACCTGAACGTGGAGATATAATAGTAGTCGATCCAGATGACAGTCCGCGGTTAATAAAGCGTGTCATAGGGCTGCCTGGCGAACGAGTCGAGGTCAAAGGTGGAGACTTGACTGTAATTAATGACCAGCATCCAGAAGGGTTTCAGCCCTACGATGATATAACCATTACAGACAGCGAAATATCCGGCAATATAAATACAGATATACCCGAAGGCCAGCTTTTTGTGGTCGGAGACAACACAGGTAGCGGCGGATCGTCTGATTCGCGTAACCAGCTAGGCACAGTGCCCACTGATAATGTCGTAGGTTCTCTAGTCTTGAGGCTTTGGCCAATAGAAGGTGTTCAACGCTTTTAAATTAGTGTGTGAGCATATTGATTATACGCTCAAAATCGTCATCGTTTTCGTAATGAATCATTAGCCTGCCACCTTTGGCTCGGCGCTGAATCTGAACCTTTGTGCCCAGCTTGTTTGCAAGCTTATCGGTTGAATCGTTTTCTCCAGTCAGCTGTACTGGAGCTTTTCTTTTTGTCTTAACATCTCTTGCAAACTCTTCTGCCTGACGAACGTTCCAGCCATCATCAATAATTCTTCTCAATAATTCTTTCTGCTGAGATTCGCTCTCTAGACTCAGTATGGAGCGGGCATGACCTTCAGATATAGAATTGCTAGCTAATGCCCGCTTGGCCTCAGTCGGTAATCTCAACAATCTCAAAGTGTTTTTTATAGTGCTTTGGTCGCGACCAACTCGTTTTGCAACTTCTTTGACCGACAAATTAAACTGGGTAATCAGCTTCTCGTAAGCAGCTGCTGTTTCGACTGGGTTGAGCTGCTCTCTTTGAATGTTCTCGATCAATGCCAGCTCTAAGGATTGTTGTTCGTCAAAACTCCTTACTACAGACGGTACAGACCCTATGCCCAGACTCTTAACGGCTCTGAGCCTTCTTTCTCCTGCGATTAACTCGTAACGACTGCCAATTTTACGCACCACAATAGGCTGCAAGACACCATGCTCTTTGATAGAGGCTGCCAGCGCTTCTAGCTCTTGTGGATCAAATGTATCTCTTGGCTGATTTGGGTTTGGGTCTATAAGCGATACATCTAGTTGTGAAATGCCGTCTTTTTCAACCGGTGCAGGGTCAAACTCTGGCTCTACTTGATTTGGAATCAAGGACTCAAAACCTCGACCCAACCCTCTAGTTCTCGACACGATTTATTACCTCCCTAGTTATTCTTTTATAGGCTTTGGCGCCCTTGCTCCATCTGTCATACTTAGCTAAAGGCTGCCCATAGCTTGGCGCTTCTGCAACTCGTACATTGCGCGGCACCACGTCCTTAAATACTAAATCAGGAAAATGTCTCTGCACTTCATCATGAACCTGCTTAGACAAAGTGGTTCTTCCTGCATACATAGTCAGCAATACACCCAATAGTCGCAGGTCAGGATTGAGTCCCTGCTTAATTAAATCAATGGTCTGTAAAAGTTGACCAAGACCTTCTAAGGCATAATACTCAGCCTGCACCGGTATCAAGGCCGCATCTGCGGCCACTAACCCATTAAGTGTTAAAAGCCCTAAACTGGGAGGGCAGTCGATAAACACATAATCAAAATCGAGCTCATTAAGTGCTTTTTGAAGACGAAGCTCACGCTGAGGCCAGGCAACCATATCTACTTCTGCAGTTGCTAGCTGTGGGCTAGCCGGCAACAACGAAACTCCATACGGTGTAGAGTGCACCATACGCTTAGTCTCTTGCGGCTTCTGCATAGAGTGATAGACATCATGCTCTAAGCTGTGCTTGTCAAAGCCCAATCCGCTCGTCGTATTTGCTTGAGGGTCAAGATCTACCAGTAGCACTGAGCGCTTAGATTGAGCTAGCTCATAAGCTACGCTTATCGTAGTGGTAGTCTTGCCTACTCCTCCCTTTTGGTTGGCTACTGCAATTATGTGTTTTGGCATTTTAGATTTTTGCCACCTGCTTAATGTTTACTATTTTAACATAAGCATACTACAGACAACTAGCGCCCGCCTCCGCCTCCGCCGCCTCCGCCTCCGCCAGAGGTGCCGCCGGACAT
>CAYQCN010000037.1:0-3108 GCA_964415975.1 uncultured Candidatus Saccharibacteria bacterium
ATGGCCAATTTGGGTGAAATACTGTCTGACACTGGAGACAGATTGCCTGGCAGTGGAAATCTAACTCCTATTTTCAACCCAGGTTTTGGCTCTAGCCCTGGCAATACACAGGTCACCCTTCCTGGTGGGGGTCAATTATTCCAATCGGGTAGCACACCAAGTCCAGATGACCCGCAAAGAGCTACTATCGTTAGCAACGGAGATATAACCATAAGCTCAGATATCGACCTAAGCGACAACATGCATGCACTAGCAATAATTGCTCAAGGCAATATAAATATTGAATCAAGCGTAGAGCGCATAGATGCAATGTTGTACGCAATACCAGATGAAAGCGGTAATGGGGGCGTGATAGACACATGCTCTGACCACACTAATCTAGGTACAAATGTGTGCCGAGAGCAGCTAGTAGTCAACGGCATAGTCGTAGCAGATAGACTTGACCTTAAGCGGACTTACGGCGGAGTATCTGGTGGTAGAGAGCAAGAGCCTGCCGAAGTATTTAGATTTGACCCGACCCACTTTATAATCGGGCCTTACTTTGTATTTGACGATGATGCACCTCGTCCAGACCTGCAGAGTCAGAGAACGCTAGATTTGCCGCCGAGATTCTGATAATGATGTATATAATGAATAATGCTTATGCTAAAGTAGATATTAAGATATGAACATACTTAAAAATACAAACAAGCAGTCGTTTTTCGCGCTAGATATCGGGACTACCGCAGTCAGAGTGTTGCAGCTTGAGGGCGGTGAGCTTCCTAAAAGGCTAAAATCTTATGCATCCGTGCCAATTGCTCCAGATACAGCAGCTAGTGAATCTGAAAAGAGCGGTCAAGCTCTTCAAAATGCCGTCCTAGAAGCTGTCAAAGCTGCAAATATCAGCGAAAAGCAGGTAGTGGCCGGTTTTGCATCTCATCGTATATTCTCGGCTGTAGCTGATTTTCCGAGTCTAGGCCAGAAAGAGTTAAGTAAGACGATATCTTATCAGTTGGACGACTATATACCTATGCCGGCAGATGAAGTTAAATATGACTGGTCTGTATTGGGTCCATCTCCAAAGAATCAAGATGACGTAGAGGTGCTTATTACCACTATTAACCATGAGTTTGCCGAGAAAAGACTAGATTTACTCGAGAGCGCTGGCTTTGATGTGATAGCGTTTGAGCCCGACCCTCTTGGCTTGGCTCGATCTTTAGTGAGCAAAGACAGCTCTGATCCTTGCTTCATAGTTGATATAGGTCATCAAGCTACCGATCTTGTAGCCACAATTGGCAATGTGCCCCGTGTAATACGGTCAGTGCCTATAGGTGGGCAGACATTTATAAAGACTGTAGCTCAAAATCTTAACCTAGAAGAAGACCAGGCGCGTGAGTTTGTGTTTAAGTTTGGTATGACTACAGATAAGGTCGAAGGTAGGGTCTATAACGCACTCAAGGGCACAGCTGATAGCTTAGTGTCTGAAATACAAAGATCGATAAAATTCTTTGGCGATAGATATACTCAGAACCAAATACAACGCATTATAACTTCAGGCAGATCTTCGTACCTGCCAAATCTACCGCTTTATATAGCTAACGAAACTGGAATAAATGTTGAGATAGGCAATCCATGGCAGAACACACTGTACTCTTCTAGCCTGCATAATGACTTGATGTCTTTATCGGCCGAATATGCAGTAGCAGTAGGCCTAGGTCTAAGACTGGAGGGTGAGTAGCATGATTACATTAAATCTTCTTCCAGACAGTAAGCAAGAGTTCGTCAAGGCTAAACGCACACGAGATCGTATAGTCTTTTGGAGTGTTGCCGTTGCGGGAAGTTTTATCGGAGTATTGATAATATTCGGCTCGGCTCTCGGGATACAGTGGTTTGTGGTAGATAGCACCCGAAGCCAAATAGATGAGTTAAGCCAGGAGATTGAGAACGAAGACAACATAATAAATGTGTTGACAGTGCAGAATCAGCTACAGGCTCTTCCTCAAATCCATGCAGAAAAGCCTAAAGCCACTAGATTCTTTCGCTATCTATCAGCGGTGGTGCCAGAAACAGTAAATCTTAACTCTACTGAAATCGATTTTGATAATGAAATTATAGAGATATCTGGCGAGGCGCGCTCAGTCCGCGACTTTAATGCGCTGGTCGATATTTTGAAAATAGCTGAATATAACATTGGGCCAGAAGCGGATGCTGAAGATCCTGGGGTTGAGACGCTTTCGACTCAGCTTGAATCTGAGCTTGAGGAGGATGATTTTGACGAGACGGGCCGAGCATTTAGCGAGGTTGTGTCCGAGCTTAGTGTTGACTCCACATCTGAGGAGGTAAACTTTAGTATTGAGTTCAGGTACAATCCTGAGATATTTAGTCGTGATTATGCAGCTGTTGTAATAACAGTAAGCGACACTAGTGTTGAGGATATTCTTCAAGAAGACGAAGACGTTACATTCGAGACTGATGACAACCAGGAAGGAGGGTTTTAGTGCAGAAGTCCAAAGCCAGGCAGTCAATCAATGCTGAGCGCATTCGCCAACTCAAGAAGACTGTGTTTATAGCTATTTCAGCCTCTGCAGTAGTTATCTCTATATCTATAGTGGTATTCGTCTTTCTGGCTGAGCTGTGGGGTTATAACTCTAGGGTTCAGTCTGCTCAGAGCGAAGCTCTCGATACGCTGGAGCAAAATCAGGAAATATATCAGGATCTGGAGCAGGGCTTTTCCGAATTAGAGTCAGCCGAAGGCACCAACCAAGATCCAGACGACACTATAGTGCTAAACGCATTGCCGGGTATATATGACTTCCCGGCTTTAGCTTCATCTATTCAGAAGCTGGCCGACTCTAGCGACGTGGAGTTAACGGGCTTTGCCGGTAGCGATGAAGAGGCGACCGCACCTGAGCCATCGTACTCTACAGAGCCTTATGAGATGTTTTTTGGCATAGAAGTAACAGGTAGTTACGAAGATATACAAGTGTTTGTAGATACACTAGACCAGTCAATTAGACCCTTCAAGGTTTACAATATGGAGCTAAGAGGGGCGGATGATGCGCTTAGAGTAGATTTAAGTCTATCTACTCATTTTCAGCCACGGCAAAACCTAGACTATCCAGAAAGGAC
>CAYQCN010000038.1:0-3084 GCA_964415975.1 uncultured Candidatus Saccharibacteria bacterium
ACTAAAGCACGGTGCCCATTCCGCCGATAGCCATAATGGCTATCATCGCTAACAGCGGAATGGCAAGTATCACCGACTGCAACACTGGGTGTGTTCGAAACCAAATATGCTTGGCTCGCTTCAGTGGTGTTTTGCGCTTTCGCCATACAGTTGTATGCGCCATTGTGTTAGTCAGTAAAAATCCAGACAAGACAAAGCCAGTAAACATCTCTCCATCAGTTAAGGCTTCATTGATTGCCAATGGCTGACCGGCACCATAATCTATCTCAGCTGATGCTATTGAGTGATTGTTATCTGCAAATGTCACTGGATCAAATCTTGGGTCCGATGCTATATCTAGCTCTTCTTCAGAGCCATTATCTTCAGAGTCTTGCTCTGATTCATCTGCAGACTCTTCTTCGGGTTCGGGTTCAGGCTCAGGCTCTGGTGTGGGTTCAGGCGCAGGAGCTGGCACCGGCTCAGGAGCAGGAGATGGTGCTGGCTCAGGTGCAGGCGCGGGGGCCTGTGGTGTTCCATAAAAAGCCACTACTAGGGTAGTATTTCGCCCTTGCAAGACCCCGTCCAACACAGCAAATCCAACATCCGTATATTGGCCATTAAGCATATTATTCCTGTGCTCAGTGCTATCCATCCAGCCAGATGTTACTCCGCTACTGGTCGAGAAACCTTTGGCCAGGTTCTCGCCAATCGATGCATAGTTATAGCCAGCATTTGTCACAAAAGACCAAGGCGTAGTGCCGTCTGGCGCTACATGGGCCCAGTAGTCATTGTCGATCATGTGCTGAGCCTTATTGGCAGCTGCTTGATTGAGCTGTGAATTCTCACTTAGCGAAGCTACTCCTGCATTAGCACGCTCATCATTCGTCAGAGTCACAAGCTGAGATCGATTGATACTCGATGCATAGCTCAGCGGCTGCAAGGAGCCGACCGCAAGATAGTTAAATACAAGCTGACCTATAAGTATAGCTATCAAGCCAAGGCTTATGCCCTTGGGCCTAAGCAGATGCGGTAGGTGTCCATTGCCACTGTGTGCGACAAACCAGAGTCTTAGATGTGTTTTTATGTTTGCAAGCACTTTATTACTGCCTTTTACAATCCATACTATACAACGTAATTGTATTATTAACAACTATCTTTATTAATAAATACCGTAAATTTTACGCAGATTTTAATCTTTTACGCGCAGATAGACTACTGTGTTGTCACTATACCTGCCGGCGCGCCAGTCATATTCACCGCCACAAGTAATCAGCCTTAACTCTGGCCTGTCAGTGTCGCCATATACTTTAGCTGTAGGAAAGTCTGACTGGCTATATTGCTCTGCTTTATAAACCTCAAACTCTACTACTTGCCCATCCTCTCTCTCGACATCCACCACATCACCAGCCTCTAGCTCACCCAATCGCCAAAATACCGATGGACCTTCACGATTATCGACATGGCCAGTAATCACTGACGGGCCGACTTCACCAGGTGTGGGGCTATAGCGATACCATCCGGCGATGTATTCATCGATCGGAGGTACTTCCATCGTCTCATCCGGCATAAGGCCGACAGACATGATATCGGTGCTGACATCGATGCCGTCAATCACAAGCCGCTTCGGCTCAGAATACTCATACCACTCAGGCTCGTCTTCTGACTCAGCGTAGTCTGTCTCTGCCGGAGCCGGTATGGTTGCAGCGGTAGCGCTAGGTGGCTCGACGCTATTAAGCATGCTACCGCCAAAATAGATCATCCCTCCCAGCCCAGCTGACACCATGACAAAAGGTACCATGCGCTGAGCTGGTGCTTTTATAAATTCGCCAAATTTTTGCGGGCGTCTACGTTTATAAACGATAGCTATCTCGCGCGTTCGCCCTGGGAGATAACGAGTCGGTACTACTAGCTGCCTGTTGATCTTGGAGCGATTCTTAGCTTGCGTGCGGAAAGACCGCCTAGTCGCTACAAGCTGCTTTGATGGCGTAAGCCATATAGCGTGCTTTCGTGCGCGCCACTGTACGTCACCACCCAGCAAACGATGCCGGAGCATGTCCGGCAATCGTTTGCTTTCTTTAGCGAGATGCTTAATCCTAAACATCGCCTATACTCCGCTTAGCCAACAAATCGTCGGGTAGCAAATCCTGCTACGACCAAAGCGATTGAGGAGAGCAAGCCCAATAGAGCACTGCTGCTAGCTCCTGCATCTACAGCACCCTTAGGGGCAACAACTTGGGCTTCAGCGCCTAGTACTTCAGGCTCCGCATCAGGAGTAGGGTCTTCCTCTATCTCGTCATCGTCTGCCAATACTTCAGGTTCGAACACATTGGTGAATGTGATCTCTTGAGTCTGGCCAGCCTCGAGGGTAAATTCAGCCACCTCTTCTCCATTTAGACTGTTGCTGACTGAGTCAGCACCGCGAGTCTCTGTCTCGGCGACTTCGCAGTCTAGCTCCATGCCTCTTCGAAGCATCAGCTCATCACTCTCATAGGTTTCACCGTCGGATAGATCAAAAGAGCCATCATAAGCATATACGCCATTCATGACACTGAAGTCCATGGGTCGGTCAAAGCCAACAGTGCACTCCCATGTAAACTCAAATGGGTCTACAGGCTCGTCACCTTCGACTTCTTTGGTGACACTAAATTGAGCGACAGTCGGCTCTGGCTCTACCACTACTTCAGTAGTGTTCCAGGCTCGGCACCATATGTTGTCAAATCTCTCAACTTCACTGTGGAATATGTACTCAAGATTGTCTGAGTTGAGTGCATCCTGATGACAAGACAATGCAAAGAAGTCATATCCCTCTTGCTCTACTTCAGCTACTTCTAGCTGATTGCCGGCACCAAATAGCTTGGCTGCACCTGCACCTAGCTCGTCGAATAGGTGACTAAAGCTTACTGACTCGCTAGCAGTGTATGTCGACTCATCTCCATCAACACTAAGCTCAAAATCCCAGTTAGCGGTATCGAAGCTACAACCCTCTGGCAAGTCACCTTCTTCAAGTGGAGTTACTGGAGTATCTACACCAGCAGGATTGTCTGGAGCATTCTGATACTCACTCAGATCCACATCGCTATCACAGACTACCTTTTGGAAGTTTAG
>CAYQCN010000039.1:0-2966 GCA_964415975.1 uncultured Candidatus Saccharibacteria bacterium
TACAATGTGGTCAATGTAGACAATGCAGTAGACCAAGACTATGAGCGCAGTGTTATATTTAGCTACACTAGTGATAAGCCCTATACGCTTCGCTTCTTAGAGAGCAGGTTTAACACCCAGGCTCAAAAAAGCGAACAATTACAAGATAGTGATTATGATATAGAGATTATCTTAGGAAATGACGGCAGCTACAATGCGGCTGCTGAGTAAAAAGGCCCATATTCGCCATATCCAAAGACAGCTACTGCGTGTTGTCAGTAGCCTAATATTGGCTGTCGGTCTTCTTGTTTTTACTAATCTCGAATTGACTATATTCGCAGTCCTTTTATTGGCGGCCAGCAAATGGCAGGTGTTATTGGGTGGCCCTCGACTATGGCTTTACAACCTGCGCGACAATGGAGTCGACATAACATTCATAGCATCAATTCTTACACTTTTAATAATATATAGCGGTAGTTTAACTATTCAGATAGCGTTAATCGGGCTTTATCTCGGGTGGCAGTTAGCTATCAAGCCTCTTTCAGGAGTGTCGGGACATGCCGCGCAATCTTTGATGGCGCTTGCGCTAGCATCTATAGCGGTATTTCTGCTTAAAGAGATACTGTTTGGGGTTATAGGTATGATGATTGTGATGTGGGTTGTAGCCGCTATTACTGCAGATCATTATCTTGTGAGCTTGAGTGATAACGTATCCTTAAGAAAGTTACTGGTGGCTGCCTGGTCGTTAATAGTTGTGCAAATAGTGTGGCTTCTGGGGAGGTGGCAGGTTTTTTATCTGTTTTTAGAGGGTAATATATTGATCCCTCAGGCGACTCTTGTGCTTGTAGTTATGGGCTATATGTTCGGTGCTATATACCATGACCATCATCAGAAACAGTTAACGAAGAAGCGCTTGTATATGTACTTGGCCTTAATTACACTTGTTACTGTAGTTTTAATTTTAGCTAGCGAGTGGGTGTCTCAACTGTAGAAGGGGTGGTTTAGATGAATATTAGACGTTTCGGTGTGATGGTATTTATATTAGGTGTTCTATCTTTTTTAGGTGGAGCACTGGGCGGATTCTTGAGTATAGGCTTATTAGATGATGTTCTGTTTGAAAGAGACACCAGCAGGGAAGTGGTCCTGCAGGAGAGCGCCGTCATAGTAGAGACTGTCGAGAAGCTTGAGCCGAGCGTTGTAAGCATAGAGTCAGAAGGTGGACCTCAAGTCGACATTTTTGGACGCGAGTTTGACATACCTAGTGGCGCCGGTACAGGCGTGGTAGTGTCTAGCGATGGGTTGGTCTTGACGAATCGGCATGTTGTTCCTGAAGAGAGTGAAATTACAGTAGTCGACAATGAGGGCAGGGTGTATGAAAATGTCGAGGTAGTCGACAGAGATCCTTTTATAGACATAGCCTACCTTAAACTTGAGTCAGAAGAAGAGCTTGTGGCTGCTGATATAGGTGACTCAGACCAAGTTTCGGTTGGACAGCGAGTGCTGGCAATAGGCAATGCTCTAGGCGAGCTTAATAATACCGTTACTTCTGGCATCATATCTGGTATTGGTCGACCTATAGTGGCGAGAGGCCAGGGCCAGCAGACTGAGCAGCTGCAAGGTCTATTCCAGACAGACGCAGCTATTAACCCTGGCAATTCAGGCGGACCTCTGGTGAACATTCAAGGACAGGTCATAGGCATCAATACTGCAGTAGCTGGTGAAGCTGAGGGGATCGGGTTCGCCATCCCTATTAATCAAATTGTATCGGGACTAGAAAGCATAGAAGAGGAAGGCAGGCTAATCAAGCCGTTTCTGGGCGTGAGATACTTTATGTTGACTCCAGATAGCGCCGAGGAAGCCGGCCTAGATATAGATGAAGGCGCTTATTTGGCAGACGATGCCGAAGAGAATCCTGTTGTTGCAGATAGCCCTGCTGAATCGGCCGGATTGCAAGCTGGAGATGTAATTACTCATATAGATGACAATGAAGTTACTAGGAACAACAATCTAGCCACTGTACTGAGCCAGTACCGTGCCGGCGAAGAGATCGAGTTGAGATATGTACGAGATGGAGAAGAGTATCGAGTCGAAATAGAGCTAGATGAAGCTCCTGAAAATTTATAGTGTTATTGGGTAGCGCTGTACACAGAGCAAAAATCTGATAAAGATTTTACAAACTGTAGATGGTTTGTTGAGGCTATTATGTCCATAGCATCTTTTTGGCTTGGCAAGTGTTCAGTAATGACTGTAGAGCTGCTGGCGTCTTTGAGCTGCTCAAATAAACGGCGATATATATCGAGCCCATCTGCCCCGCCAAATAAAGCACCGGTCGGCTCAAACTGCAGGTCCGGCTTATTGCTGTAACTGTCGGGGAGGTAGGGAAGGTTGGCGGTGATTATCTGGAAAGAGTCGCTTTTATAAAGCGAGATTAAGTCGCTTGACTGGATTTTGATATCGACTTGATGATGGAGTGCATTTTTTCTGGCTACCTCTAGAGCTTTAGGTGAGTTGTCGCATGCAAATATATCAAGGTCAGGCCGATGAATGGCTACCGATATGGCTATGGCGCCGGCACCGGTTCCGACGTCAAGTAGTTTAGAGTTTTTGGGTGCAGAATTAATAACCTCCTGAACTATAGCCTCTGATTCCGGGCGAGGTGTAAGTGTGTATTTATTGACATAAAAATCAATGCCATAGAACTCTTTGCTGCCGATTATAAGGCTGATTGGTGTGCCCAAAGACCTTATTTTTACTAGGTAGTCAAAATAACTAAGCGCATCTGAGCTCATCGTATCGCTGGCCTTTTGACTGGAGTTAGCTACTAGCCAGTGGCGAGGTCTTTTGGTTGCAAAAGATAGCAAAACCCAAGCGTCGAGTCGAGGAGTACTGCTTATTTTTAGCTCAGATTGGGCAGACTTAAGTAGTTGCGCAAGAGTGGGCTCGGTATTTATATTCATGCTGTGATTGTAAAAGGCTTAGTGAGCTTG
>CAYQCN010000040.1:0-2945 GCA_964415975.1 uncultured Candidatus Saccharibacteria bacterium
CGGTTACTTTAAATGAGATACTGACAGTAGAAAATGACGTCAATGTCTCTAACAATCTTACAGTTGGCGGTGCATTGACTGTGAGCAACTTCCAATCTAGCAATTTAACAGTCGATGGTACTGTAACTTTGGGTAGCCGTATACAGACAAGAGGCGCGGCGCCTAGTGTAAGCGCAGGATCAGCTGTAGGGTCTAATGGTACAGTCTCGATTAGCGGTAACGATGCATCGGGCACGGTCGGTTTTAATGCCGGCACAGGAGCTGGAGGTGGAACGGTAGCCCAAGTCAGTTTCTCAAGCAGTTATAGTAGCACGCCAACCGTTGTGGTCACCCCCGTCGGTGACGTTGGCAGTTTTTACATATCGCGGAGTGCTAACGGCTTCAGTATCAGTGTGAGCGGTTCGGTCAGTCCAGGTGGCTATGCGTTTGACTACATAGTAATGCAGTAGGTGTCTACATATTTACAAACAGCAGTACTTCATTGTCACGTACGGAAATAATGCCGTTGACTATGTTGAAATCTATAGCTTCATCTTCACTCTCGATGATGATTTCGCCAGGGTTTAGTATTGAAAAAAAATCGGCATGACCTGGAAGTATGTCAAACGGGCCGACATTGTTGGAGGCCGACACTACATGGGCAGGGCCTTCATAATGTATATGAAAAGGGGATCGGGCTATCACCTGCAACTGTTCATCTGTTTGACTCATGACGCCTGACTATTGTTTGGCTCTTGTTTTTCTTTTTTGTTTTGCTCATTTTGGTTGCTGGGATTTTTCTCGGGAGGCTCTTTGCCCTTCAATATGGCCTCTATGCCGCTCAAAGTCTCCTCGAGCGTGAAGTACTCCCCGGGCTTGCCGGTTAGATGTTCGGCTACAGCAAAGTCTTGCGAAAAGAACTCGACCAGTTTGCTGGCGTTTTGGTAGTCTGTGCGGTCGTCTGGAGAAAGTTCATTTTCACCTACAATAGCTACAATATTCTTTAGCGAGTCGTATTTTTGCATGATTGCCTGGACGCGTTCGGCTAGGCGATAATGGCGCTCGCCCACTACTTGCGGCGTTAGCAGCGAGGAAGTGGTCTTAAGCAGGTCAACGGCTGGACGAATTCCGCTCTCGGCCACGCTACGAGACAAAACCATAACCGAGTCTAGTTGCTGCTGGATTGATTGTACGGCTGGGTCGGACAGGTCGTCGGCGGGTATATATACGGCTTGGACTGAGGTGATGGTACCATGCTCGGTAGAACTTAACCTTTCTTCTAGCCGTCTAAGCTCTGCGAATATAGAAGGTGAGTAGCCTCCTTCTGAAGGTATAAAACCTTGGTTGGTAGATAGTTCGGTCATGGCTTGAACGTGTCGGTAGATGTTGTCGACGAAAAAGAGAATGTCTTTGCCTTCTTCATCTCGAAAATACTCGGCCGCAGTGGCAGCAGCTGGGCCGACCATCGAACGGATAGCTGGAGTAGAGTCCATCTGACCAAAAAACATAGCTGTGTTTTTAAGCACATCGGTCTCTTTGAGCGTCTCATACAGCTCGTTACCTTCACGAATACGCTCACCGACACCGCAGTAGATAGACAGGCCTTTGTCGTTTTGGGTGACATTGTGTATGAGCTCCATAGTCAGAACTGTCTTACCTACTCCGGCACCGCCAACAATACCAATCTTTCTGCCTTTGACGAATGGTGTCATGAAGTCTATGACTTTCAGGCCTGTTTCTAGTAGTTCTTGTTTTTTGCCACTACGATAGCTTTTGGTCCCGGTCGGCTCAGCAATAGGCCGGCGCCCTTCCTCGATTCTGGGTCCGTCGTCTAAAGGTTCGCCTAGCGCATCAAAGACACGCCCTAGTGTCTGCTTGCCGACAGGTACGCTGACCTTTCTGCCTGTAGTAAAAACTTCTTGCCCGCAGCGTAAGACTTGGTCGTTGTTGAGGTTGATACAGACCGCTGTCTCTTTACGAAAGTGGCTTACTTCTAAAAACACCTCCGGGCTGTCTTCGACTAGAAGTAGCTCTTTTTCTTGAGGATCGGCATCGATTATCTGCACCTCTACTATCAGTCCGTGCATGGCCTGTATGACGCCTACTTTTTTAGGGTTTGTGCTTGGCTGGGTGCTCATCTGCGACCTTTCTGAGTTCTTTTTTTCTTCTTCAAACTGACCAGTATCTCTCGCATCCTGCGGTCGCTTTCAGATCTTTTGGCGCGGTGGTATTCGAGTCGGTAGTCTTTTAGTAGATTGCCGGCCGTATCTTTGGCTAGCGCCATAGCATTAAAACGGCTAGCCGACTGCGCCAGGCTTGACTCTAGTATGGTCTGACTTAAGGCTAGCGTCATCATGTTCATCTCCATTTGATCGGCGATATAATCTATTGAAGGCTCGAATATGGTGTCTTGGTCAGTAATGATGTCTTCTTCGGCATCTTCGCTCATCTCTTTAATGCTCGATATGAGGTCGATCGTTCTAATTTCCTGTACACCGAGAGATACATATTCTTCATAGTATACGACGATGCGTGAATATGAGTAGACTGCATCGATGACTGGACTGACATCTATGTAACTATCGCTTTCTGGAACCTGGAAGAATCTGATGTATGATATATCTCTTTGCTTGAGCTGAGAGGCACCGTGGGAGCCAAGCACTACTATGTCAGTGGTGTCGGAGTCGTAATCTTTGAGCATAGTGTTAATCAGGCGCTGGTCGATATCACCGCTCAGCCCAGCCTCTGCGGAAATAATGACGAACACATTAGGTTTTTGGGCTTCACCGGCCGACCTATCCCGGCCGGTTATTCTAGTGTCCGGATCGATTCTTAAGGCGCTGTAGCGTTTCCAGAGCAGTCGAAAGAACTCTTTTGAAAGTTCGACTTTGTTTTTGACTTTGGCTACCTTAGTGCTGGCTATACTCTCAAACACACCGGTTAAATCTTTGACGGTTTCAATTTGT
>CAYQCN010000041.1:0-2901 GCA_964415975.1 uncultured Candidatus Saccharibacteria bacterium
ATGGCCACCATATTGTCACCACCCCCCTGCAAAGCTTCATCCGGTAAAGAAGTATCTACACCCGGGGCATCATCGAAAAACACAAACCATACACCACCAATTATCACTGCTACCACAGCCAGACCACCAAACACTGCTAGTAGACCCGATAGTATTTTTTTCACATTCATTACAAGCATATTAGCAGCCAACTTGATCTTTACACAAATAAAGCCACACCCAGGCTTTAATGCATCACTTTATTGTTGAAGCTAGCTAGCTCAATAGCTAACTTTTAAATCCACTCAACTATTGCTACCATAAGCGTTAAATTAAGGAGTATAAAAAAATGGAAACCATATTACTCTTCGGTGCATTCGGTGGAGTAGCACGTGGCTTGGTCGGCTACAGCAAATACTTCCGCTCATACAAAGACGTCAAATTCAGCTGGACGTATTTCGGCATGACTGTCGGCATATCGACATTTGTCGGGTTTTTAGCAGTCTGGGCTATAGATGGAGCCATTGTCGAGATAGTCGAAGGAGTCGAGGTAAATCCAGCCATCGCCCTCATCATAGGTTATGCTGGTGGAGACGCAGTTGAGAATATATACAAAGTCATAGCCCGCAAGCCGGTACTAGGCCCGCTCAAAGACAAGCTATAAATCTTATTGCATTTATGCTTTAGCTAAATATTCCACAGACACTCAAACTGTGAGATAATTAGATATGTAAGAGATTGTTGGGAGCATTGACGGATTTGGTAAGTTGGTCGCATATGCCAAATTTGTAGCTAACAGCGAAACCGGCCAGCACTCTGCTTATTAAATAATAAAAACTATTATTTTTAAGTAGGAGTGAGCCGAAATGAAAACAGGCCTTCAACGATTACTAAAAACATCGCCCATTCATAAAGACTCAGCGCTATCAACTCAGCTAGGGAGGGTTTCGACGTGGGCTCGTATGGCTTCTTAGTACTGGTATTTGCTGTCTTCTTTGGCACTGTCTTTACTGCCAATGTCTTAGCGCTTGCTCTGCGAGCTTATTACCTACACAAGACCAAATCCCTAAAAAAGGCAGCAGAAAAATGAAGCTGCCACTGGACAAAAACCGCCTAGCTAAAGCTGGATTCTTCTCTCTTAGCGGACTAGCTACAGTGTTTATACTAGCCAATGCATTTGCCATATCATTCAACTATTATCTGCCCTTTATCTATGCAGTAGGACCGGTTGATCTAGAGCCGCTATCTAGATACGCAGACCAGCAATCCGAGTCGGTTGATGCACCCTACCGCGACACGCACTTGGGCAATTTCGGCGAACCTCAGCTCTTGCGCATACCTTCTATGAACCACAGGCTGCCAATCGTGCAAGCTATATACTCGCCTGCAAATAACTCGTGGCTATCAAGAGCTCACAGCGGCCACTTCATGGTTGTGACAGAAAGCAAAAACGGCTATATCGGCGACACTATTGTATATATGCGCCGCAATTATAGAACCATACCATCTCCCAGTGAGTTAACGATCGAAAGCAACATAGTCATCGACACAGATAAAGGCTGGCGCTACGTATTCCGCATCAATGAGATAGCCACAGACCAACGACACGACTTCATCATAAGGGGTCAGGAAAACCCTACGCTCATACTCTATATTTTCGACCAAGACTCTCAGCGCTACATCATAGCTAGCGCTACGCTGATTAACCTGCAAGCTCAGTAGGAGGATGACATGGACCCATTCATAATCTTACGCAACATTACTATCGCATTTGCAGCATTGATGGTGCTTAAATACTTCATATTTCTCCTACTTGCTCCTTTTTATGGTGTCAAGATTGCCCGTCGTAACTATCTAATTACAAAGTCCCAAACTGAAGGTAAAAGTCAGCCATATAGTCCACTCATTAGCGTAATAGTTCCGGCTTGGAATGAGCAGATCAGCATCGCAAAGACTATGCAATCTGTAATCGACAACAGCTACGACAAGATTGAGCTCATTGTCATCAACGACGGGTCCACTGATGATACCGAGAAATCTATCCGCAACTTCATAAAGCAGCTAGATAAAAAACAAAAGAAAAAGATCAAGCACTACAATCAAGCCAATGGCGGCAAAGGTGCAGCCCTTAACTACGGCATATCAAAAGCCAAAGGCGAGATAGTAATGACTGTCGATGCCGACTCGTCCCTGCACCCTTCAGCCATCGAAAACCTCACGCGTTATTTTGCAGACAGCAAGATTGATGGCGTGGTAGGCAATGTCAAAGTAGCCAACAATGAAACTCTGATAGGACTAGTGCAACAACTTGAGTATCTTTTTGGCTTTTACTCAAAACGCGCCCACTGTATGCTTGGAGCCGAGTATATATTTGGCGGTGCATGCGCGGCTTTTAGAAAATCAGCTACTTTCGACAAATTCGGAGGCTTCGACACAGAGAATAAGACCGAAGATATCGAGATGTCTATGCGCCTTAAAAGCTACGGTCTTAAGTCACTATTTGCAGAAGATGTCATATGCTACACAGAAGGCGCCAGCACCCTCAATGGCCTCCTGCAGCAAAGATTGCGCTGGAAAAAAGGCAGAATCGATACATTCTTAAAATATAGAGGAGTATTTTTCTCTCGGCGCAAAGAACACAATACCGCCTTGAGCTGGTTCATATTGCCCTACGCATTGCTAGCAGAGCTGCAAGTCATATTTGAGCCTATAGGCTTTACGCTTCTAATAGCCTATAGCATCATTGCCGTCGACTACCTCTCGCTAAGCCTAGGCATAATGTTTATATTTACAATCTATTTCGTCCTAGCTGTATTCAACCAGCACAAACTCAATCTGAAGCTTATAAGCCTGTTTCCGTTTACGTGGCCGATGTTTTACATACTGACTTGGATCGAATATGTAGCACTGATGTATAGCGTG
>CAYQCN010000042.1:0-2896 GCA_964415975.1 uncultured Candidatus Saccharibacteria bacterium
AACCGTTGCTATGGGAGGTAATCAACCGGAAAAGAAACACAGGGTTGAGGTTTTTGGATTGAAGTATAAAGGAGGAAAGAACGCTGTGTATATTCACATACTGCCGAACGATGAGGTAATAGTCAGCCCTCACAATAAGGTGGATTTAAGTAAGTTTGTATGAGTGAAGAACGTATATCAATGAAGGGGGCGTGGGACTTCTCAGGAGCATCTGATATGTGCTTCTCAGATAAGTACGAGCTTTCCTACAAAAAGTCTGCCGAGTTTCTCGGAGACACTGTAGAAGATTGGGGCTGTGGCACAGCTTGGTCAAAGAGGTATTTCAAAAACTATCGAGGAGTGGACGGTTCACCACACAAGAACGTTGATGAAGTTGTTGACCTTGTAGAGTACACCTCAGACGTGGAGAACATTCTGATGAGGCAGACTTTGGAGTGCAATTACGAGTGGGAACAGATATTGGAGAACGTTAAAAAGAGCTTTCGGAGACGTTTCTGCCTTGTGGTATATACACCCTTTGTGGAAAAGACCAGAGTTGGTTATATACACAAACCAAAACGGGCAGACGGCACGGAGATGAAAGATAAGGAGATACGGGAGGTATATTTCAGGAAGCAGGACATCTTGGACTATTTCCCAGAAAGCGAGGGGTATAAAGTAAGCGAAGAAACTGTCAAAACCAGTCAGGGTTACGGACAGGATTGGATATTGTATGTGGAAAAGATTTCTTAATTCAAAGTTTCATCAGTGGTTGCTGAGGTGGAAACCAATACACCTTTGTTGGTGGTTTCGTAAACACGGACTGCCGATCCCTCGTTACCTTATTGGAGGAGCTTCTACAGCCCCCTCAGTTAGAACAGACCCAGCGACTAACGTACTAGACAATCAAGCTCCAGGTAATGGTGAGGTAACTGATGACGGAGGTGCTGATGTCACAGAGCGTGGCTTTGTTTGGGACAAAAGTGCAGAACCAAGTTTAGACAGTAACGAGGGCAGTGTAACGGCAGGATCAGGTGAGGGAGTGTTCTCTGCTGATATGACAGGGCTGACACCTGGAACGCAGTATTTCTACAGGGCGTACGCTACAAACTCCAAAGGAACTTCGTATGGAGATGACCAAACCTTTACCACCGACCCAGGTGAACCGCCAGTATTGAAGGTGCTTAGACAATACGAAGCTGACCACAAAACACTAATCCCACATCAAGGAAGTGTTGAGGAAAACACAGTGTACCTTGACGCTAGGGTACGTTCTAACTACACGTCAGATCAATTCTTAACTCAAGTTGAAAACCAAACGGAAGCTACTGGCTTGAGCGGAACTGTAACGCACGAAGGTGACTCTCGTATCATCTACAACCCAGAAAGCCCTCATATACGTCGCTCACACGCAGCTTGTTACGACAGTAAGCGTAAACGAATGCTCATAAGTGCAGGCTGGGACGGCTCTGATCAGTTTAGTGATGTGTGGGAGTTCGGTGTTCAAGATAAATGGTCACCCCAACCGCAATGGAGACGTTTAACGCCCCAAGATACAGGCATTCAGCCCAGACGTACCCACATAATGGAATACGATGAGACCAACGATAGGGTACTTATTGGTTTCGGCTTTGACGGTGATGACATTGATGAACTATGGGAAATTCAGTTTACAGAAGAAGATGACCACGGGACGTGGAGCAATATCACGCCAACAGGCGGACCGAGCGCACGAAGTCAACCTTTTAGCGTAATCGACAATGTAAACGCAAAAATGTATGTCGGTATGGGTTGGGGATCAGAGCGTTTTAACGATGTATGGGTTCTCGACCTAACCGACGACTCTTGGGCGGAGCTATTTCCGCACGATTCTGATGCTTCTCCAAGTCCAAGAAACAACGTGGTAGCAGTTTTAGATGCTGCTAAAAACCGCATTGTTATATATGGAGGTCAGGACGATGACACTCTGCCGAACGACGTTTGGCAGTTCAATTTAGATACCAATGTGTGGGAAGGCGTAGATGTTGGACAGACATTACCCTCTCCTCGTGATCTGGTTCCTCATATTCTCGACCCCGTTCAAAATCGTATTGTTATATACGCAGGAAGAGACGGTGGTCTACAAGACTGGGCTACGTACGACTTAGAAAACGATGAATGGACAATATACAATCCCGTAGAAGGTGAACATCCAGCAGGTGTGTGGACTCCTGCAGCTGTCTATGACCCAGAACATCAACTAATGCTCGTTCCTTGTGGACACGACACGTCAGACGAATCCACTCGTCACGTTCTTGCTTTGGACGTAAGCAATGAGGAGCCTGTTCTTAGGCAGACAATACAGAATAATTGGCTACAGAACCGTGACGCTCAGGCATTCGCAGACGGAGATGGAGAGACACTTATAACAGGTGGTTATGCTCGTGTGGATCCGACTGATATTTGGAACGGTGAGCACACGAACGAGGCGTGGGTTTACAACTTCGAAAAACAAGAATGGTATAGAGCGCAAGAAACAGAGATAATCGGACACCCGAACAGAGAGGGTGCGGTTATGGTGTACGACAGCACGAGAGACCGTTTCGTTATGTTTGGTGGACTTACTGGAAACGACACTGCCAACAACGTGATGTATAACGACGTATGGGAGTTTAAGAAAGATGAAAACGGGATTTATCGAGAGAAGAAGCTGGAACCTACTGGCACTAAGCCGACTAACAGATGGCTTTCTGCGGCGGTGTATGACCCCATAGCAGATAGAATGGTCATATTCGGTGGTGACGATAGACCGAACGACAATTACTTCAACGACGTATGGGAGCTACGTTTCGGAGAAAGTGACGAAGACGGTTCATGGACAGAGCTAACCCCAAGTGGTACTGCTCCATCGGAAAAGAGACAACCTGGATACTTTTAT
>CAYQCN010000043.1:0-2798 GCA_964415975.1 uncultured Candidatus Saccharibacteria bacterium
GCGTCGGCGCTTTCTGAAGACACATATCGCCGGACTCGACAGCTATCACAAGCTGGCCACTTTGCGGCGTCACACTACGATCGACCACTAATATGTCTCCCCGCTTCACTCCGCACCGACTGCTTTTAGCCCGAAGCAAAAACGTACTAGCTGGGCTGTCTATTAGCAAGCTGTTTAGGTCTAGAGGCTGCTTATAGCCGACATCTTCAGATCCTTGCTCTATCTCGCTGGTGGGTATAAATGGGATGCGCATTTGTTCGTATTTTGTTTGGTGTTTATAATTTACCAAACACGCCCATCCATAGCAACCTGCTATACTAAAACCATGGCAAAAGACCGCAAGAAAAAACACAAGAAATCATCTAGCTCCAATCAGCCAACCGTAGTGCACCGCTATAGCGCTGAAGAAGAGATGAAAAAAGACAAGCGCAAAAAACTCAAGATCCGCGCAGCTGTCACCGGTGTAGTGTTAGTTTTAGTGTTGCTGATATATGGCCTGTTAGAGTGGCTGGTTTTTTAAGAGTCTTCACTCTTCGCATCGTCTTTATTTAGATCGAAACGGAACCCAAAAGTAGAGCCTTTACCCTCTTCGCTCTCGAATATAATCTCCCCATCTTGAGCCTCTATGACCTGCTTGGCCATATAAAGCCCTAGACCTGTGCCGTCTGGACGAACATGTCGGGCATTCTCAGCTCGGTAGAATTTAGTGAAGAGCTGTTTTTGATCCTCTTCTGTTACACCGATACCGTCATCTTTGACTTTCACCTCTACCTTGTCGTCAACTTTATCTATATACACATCGACACTGCCTTGCGGGCTATAATAAACGGCGTTGTCGGTAAAGTTCATAATTACCTGCCTCATCTTACCCTCGTCTAAATCAACAATTATCGATTCCTCTTCTGGCTCGTGAAAAGTAAGGCTTACACTTCGGGCGTCAGCCTGCTGCTCAAGCTGACCTACTTCTTCTCTTATCACCTTCACCAGGTCAAACTCTGCGCTGTCAAAAGTCAACCGCCCCGTACTTATGCGCGACACATTTAGCAAGTCCGATATAAGGTGCGCCATTCTTTGAGAGCTGACAAAAGACATATCGATAAACTCTCTCTGGTTTTTGGGTATTTTGCCTGCATCTCCCTCTAGAAGCATGGACAAATACCCCTTGATAGTCGTAAGAGGTGTGCGCAGTTGATGCGATGCCATCGATATAAAGTCGTCTTTCGCCTGGTCTAGCTCCTCTAATCTGCGATTCTTTTCTTTTAGTTCGGCAGTCGCTTGCTCCACTTCTTTTTCTAGCTTTTCAGAAAAGGCCTGAATCTCTTCAAAGTTTTTGGCATTTTGAATCGCTACTGCCAATTCCTGAGATAAGATTTCTAGCAGGTTGACATCCTGCTTGGTAAACATATTGCCACTTTGCTTCTGACCTAAAATCAAATAGCCAACGATATTGCTTTGTAATTCTAGACGCAATACCACATATGCGTCCAACTCATTAAGATGTGAATACTCAAAACCATCCTGTTTGGCTTCATCATAAATAGTGAGTCGACGCTTGAAATGACTCAGCTGTTTACGCGTAATTAAGTCTTTATGCGCATCATTCGTAGCGGCAATTTTATATATATCGTCTCCATTCATAACAACCAAATATCCTGTTTTGACTTTTAATGCTCCCGCAATAATGTCTAAACTGTCATACAGTAAATCGAAGCTGTTACTTTTATTGACAAAAACCTTGCCGAGACGATTAAGTATATCTTCAGTTTCATAACGATCACGATAAAACAAGCTTTCAGTCAACCTATCAAAAAATCTTTTCAACGGCTGAAAGGTAAACGCTATAATCACAGCAGACAGTACATAAAACAACCGCTGTATATTAGTTATGCGAGATTCAGGGAAAAACTGATCAATTAATCCAAAAGTTAGTATTGCATATATTGCAACTAGAGCTATCAATGCAAGAACATAGGTCATTGATCTAACAATTACCAATCGAACATCAAACATCCGATGTTTTATCACTGAATAAGCAACGAAACACGCGAATACAAACAGCGAGACTCCACCAAACAAAGTAAATGCACCACTTACGTCAAACCACAGAAGAATAAAGCCAGTGATAAGATTCACTGTAAGCGCTATAAATATGCCGAATACTACAGCATTGATCTGGCTCTTTTGTCTGATGTCTAATTGCCCCTTTCTCAACAAAAGAATAGCTATACCTGACAAAATATAGACTAGAGAGAAAATAGTTTGCAGGATATAGAATGCGCCAAACTCATTAATACGAGCACCGAACTCTGTTAATTCAACGCTTGACACCATTAGATCGGAATAACTAAAGAGTGCCAATATTACAAATGGTAAGCTGGCCGCAATGATATATAGTGGCCGAACCTTTCGATTTATGGGAAATACATAACTAAAGTAAAGAAAAGCTAAAGGATAAATACTGCTTACTAAAAGCGCTGACCTAACGTAAAACAAAGCCCGCTCTACATCGTTTGCAACATCAGTCATAAATAAGAAAAATAACCATGTTGCAATACTTATACCCAGCACCGCAAATGAACGGTTAGTATTACTGGTCGTATTCTTTAAAAAAACTAGCCCCGACAAAAAAACTAGCCCGATGATTGCTGGAAGATAAGAAAAGACTTGGAGCAACATTTATATTTTCCTAATTTTGCAGTTATACTTATTTTACATTATAGTCTCAGTTTAGTAATTTATTATAATTTATTCCATCGAAAAAACGTTAATGCTTAGCCAATATTTGCCTCCATTTCCCA
>CAYQCN010000044.1:0-2775 GCA_964415975.1 uncultured Candidatus Saccharibacteria bacterium
CTTCTATTTGTTGCTCTACTGTATCTCTTTCTTCTATGTACTGCCAAATTGCCCAGCCCGATAGGCCAGCAAGCCCGACTACTAAAAATATTAGTATGCCTAGTATGACTTTATTGTTTTGTCCGCTATTTTGCATGAGCTTATGATAGCGCACATGCTTAGCTTCCGGCAAATGCTAGGCGCACAAACCCCAAACCCCCTAATCAGAGTCCAGGCTTAAGACTAGCCATAAGTATAAAGATAAAGACCGTGTCTCTCATCAACTGGCTCCCGTCCTGGAATCGTAAATACATAGCTAACAACAGAGGTAGGGCTGTTGATATCTTGAGTAAGTTTTTTGTCCAGTTGCTTCATATAGTGGTCGATTAGAAATACATAAATGCCGTCTGCGTCTGGCAGGCTTGCCCCCCAGTAACTTTGCAGCCTCAAGCTGACTTGGCTTCGATACGGCCAGGTGCGCACTACTGCCCATATATAAAGGACTGGATTTATCTCATAACCAATCCCATGCCAGCCGCGTCTAGCAGCCGCAACAAGCACTTTGCCATCTCCTGAACCCAAATCAATCACTGTCTGACCTGGCTGCAGATCAAGCAAATCAAGTGCCTGCTCAACTTCTTGATGCTTTGTAGGCAGCCAAGGCGCGCCACGAATGATACTAACAGCAAACAATATCGCTATAACTAAAGATAAAAAAAGAATAATAGCTAGCTACTCCGCTCAATCGTCACTTTGATCTTTGTCTAGGGGGTATATTTCTTTTATTTCATTGATCTTGATTTCTGCATCTTTAAGACGCGACTGTAGGTTGTTTACAATCTTCATACCCTTTTCATACTTATCAACTGCCTGATCAATGTCTACATCCTCAGACGCAAACCATTCAACTATCTGCTCTAGCTCCCTAAGTTGGTCTTCGAAATCTGCTTTCGCCATAATCACTACCTCTTCTTAACTTGAGATAATATCTCGCCATCTTTGAATTGTATCACGATCTCATCGCCCGCAACTAAGCCTGATGCAGTGTCTATGATTTGTTTGTCTTTACGCACAATACTATAGCCACGCTTAAGCACCTCTTCGGGGTTATACGATTCTAGCAGCTGGACCAGACTCTCAAGTCTTTCTTGTTTGTGCTCGACGACTCTAGACTGATAGTGGTTGAGCTGACTGGATAAATATTGGACTTGTGGCACATTGACAACGCCCTCTATCGCCTCTTCCAGCCCAGTGGCTAAGTCAAACACAGAGGAGTGCGACACAGATGCCACAGCTTCAGCATCGACCCTTATTCTACGAGCATAGTCATTAATCTGGATGGATAAATCTCGCCTACTAGCGCTTACTTTGTTAGCAGCGTCTGTCGGTGTGGCCGCGCGCTTGTCGGCGGCTAGCTCTGCCAGTGTGGTGTCTCTTTCGTGGCCAGTAGCGACTACAGTTGGGGTTTTGCTGGCAGAGACCGATCTAACTACTGGCTCGCTATTAAATGCAATCAAATCCTCGAGGCTACCCCCTCCCCTGGTTAAGACTAAAGCGTCTACACTCAAATGCTTATTTACATACTCTACAGCCGACACTATCTGCTCAGCCGCAGCCTCTCCCTGTACAAGAGTATTCACGGCAAAAACCTCCAGGCTTGGGCTGCGCTGTTTTAAAATAGCTAGCACATCTTGGTAGGCTGCAGATTCGAGCGAGGTAACTACGGCAATAGAGCGAGGTACACTCTTAGGGGTGCGCTTTTTCTCATCGGCAAACACCCCTTCGGCTTCAAGTCTGCTCTTTAAAAGCCCAAAAGCCTGATGAAGCGCGCCATCCCCTTGAGGCAGAACTCGCCTTACAAGCAAGTTGAACCTTCCTTTTTTAGTGACCTTGGGTACTGCCACCACTTGGACTTGCATGCCTATCTCAACAGGCACATCCAAGCTCGACATCGGAACCATGCAACTTAAGACAGACTCCGCATCCTTGATGTCGAAAAATGCAAGCCGCCCGTTCCACTCATTGTAGCTTGAGACTTCACCGCTAACACTTACAGAGCCGAATGTAGCCTCTAAAGTCTGGGATATAACCTCTACGCATTGCGATACGGTCATTGTCGGCTGCATTAGGCTACTCCTCTCTTATGTAATAGTTGTAAAAATAAAAGCCTAATGGCAAAAAAGCAAACCTGGCAAACACCCTATACATTATTGTTGCCGACAGGCCAACTGCAAGCGGTACACCTGACGCAGTTAAGACCGCCACCATAACTACTTCATACACGCCTACATCGCCAGGTACAATACTGACAAATCCGGTGCTCACAGCCAGCGCATAGGCTATTACAACTACGGCTGGGTTGATAATAAAACCGATAGCTACAAAGAAGATATACAGCAGCAAAACCTCTACTACATTGCCTGTTAGGGCAAAAATAAATGGGCGCTTATAATAAAGCCGCTTCTCCATGATGACGTGAAATGAATGATAAAAATCATGCATAATTTCATGAAGCCTCTCAACACCAATAAGCTCTTCACCATTTCTGAAATATCGACTCACCATATCGACCGTTCTCTGGATTAACTCTACGAAGCTACTAAATGCCTTCTGGTTGTAAAGCATATAAATTAGGACCGATGTTAATAGTACTATCGATATTGCTATTAATCCTACAGACTGCAGCACCAATGAGCTTGCCTGCCCCTGCCATATTACAAAAATTAGGGCCACTAATAGCACAAAAACAAACGAAGCATATGTCATGCCATACTTAGCAAGCTGTACCATCGCCGC
>CAYQCN010000045.1:0-2767 GCA_964415975.1 uncultured Candidatus Saccharibacteria bacterium
GAGGAATCTAATTGCTCTAGATTTCCTTTAACATACTGTACGGTATAGGGAAGGTTACCTAAGCCAGAAGGTCACCCTCCTGACTCGGCTTCAGAACGGTACGTGATAGTTTCCCATCATACCGCTCCTCTCCAAACTACGCTGTTCTAACAGAACTTCCCTGCCTAGTTTCCGATTTACGACTCTTATTGGTTTTCTTACGGGCTTTGTTTTGCCCCATATTATTCATTTGTCGTTGTCGGTCTTCAGCAGTTTTCTGATGGTGACAATGACGATGAAGTAACTGTAAATTCTTATAATGGTCTTTGCCCCCTTCAGCTTTAGGGACGATATGGTCAACCTCCACTATATCTTCATCCTTAACGTAAAGTCCACAACGGGTACATTTGCCTTTCTGACGCTTCATCAGAGTAGCAACCCGTTTAGATACACCAGGGTATTCACCCCGACGTTTACTCCAGTACCGCCAATCTCCATCATAAGGAGATTTTGTACCCTCGATTTTTATATGTCTTTCAATTGGTGTCCATGCGTGTTTCCACAGTTCGTGCGTACCCGCAACAGGAGAGTTTGGTACGTCAGATGGAGTCGAAAAGACCCATCTAGCATCTCTATCTTCTCCGTCTAAGTTTTTCTCCTTAGTCAAATGAAAGTATTTTTCTTCACACCATTTGAGGGTTTTATTAGGATGACGGCGTTTTATCCAACGACGTAGCTTGTTATAGACTAAGTTGTCTATGTGGGCGAATGTTTCTTTTGAACAGACTGTTTTGTGATAGTTGCCCCATCCTTTAATAATTGGGTTGAGCTTTCCAATGATTACCTCTTGGGATTTACCTTTCATTGAATCCAACACTTCCACAATCTTTTCATAATGTGTTTTGACGCTCTTATCGCTTGGTTTGATTATTGTTTTGAATCCAAGATGTTTTCCATGTAATTTCCCAGAGTGATTCTTCCCGACCTTATATTGTCGGACGTTCCACCCTAGAAAATCGAACCCTGCTTTCGTTTCTTCCGTTTCGTGCAAGGTGTGGCAAATTCTCGTCTTGCTCTCGCTTAATTCTAAGCTATAGCCATGTAACCACTGTTCAATCAGCGTTTTCGCTTGTTGGATGATGGATTTATCCTTGTGGAGAACTACAAAATCATCTGCATACCTGATAAGGGAGATACTATGAACATTATTCCATTTTGTACCCTTCCAAGTTTCAGCCCATTGTTTCATGTACTCCTCAAGTCCATGCAGGGCGATGTTTGCCAATAGAGGACTTATCACCCCTCCTTGCGGTGTTCCCTCATTTGTTGGAAACCATTCGCCTCTATCTAAGACCCCCGATTTCAACCAAGCTCGAATTTGTCGAGCCATAGTCGGGGTTGTATTCAATTTTTGTAAGAGAACGTCGTGATTTATGCGGTCAAAGCATTTCGAGATGTCAGCGTCTAAAACCCATTTGGATTTCTGCTTAATTGTGTTAAAAATTGCTTGTCCCGCGTCATGGCAAGAACGTCCTGGTCTGAATCCGTATGAGTTAGGCTCGAATTTTGCTTCCCATTCAGGCTCTAAAGCCAGCTTGAGAAGTGCCTGCCTCGCACGGTCTTCCATTACTGGAATGCCCAAACCACGCTTTTCAGTACGACCTGGTTTTGGAATCCAGACCCGTCTTAAAGATTCACCTTTCCCTGTAAGAGTTAGGCTTTCAGCAAGGTTCAACCGTTGTTTGGGACTTAGGCTTTTTACACCATCCACCCCTGCGGTATTTTTACCCTGGTTATCCTGCGAAATGCGCCGTACTGCTAAGAGTTTGGCACACCAAGACCGCAACAATAATCTTTGGAGTTTGTGAACTTTAGCCACGTCACCACTTTGAGAAGCTCGATAAATCCGTTTTTGGAGCTTGAACACCCGTACTTCAACCTCTCGCCAGTCAATCTGACTCCACTCTGTCTCCGCCATAAGATTAAACCCAAAGCCTAACCAGAGCATTAAGAAGGTCTTTGTTCGAGCATCACATTTATACCTGATTTGGTTCATAACATTACTCTACTTTCACGTTTTATCTTCGTAATCTAAAGTGGATACGTCTGCTTATCCTTCCTATTAGAGAAGGCATTTGCTTCTTATCCAATCCTGCCCTCGCTCTACCTGACATAAAAGCCAGAGATTGCGTCCCGACAGACTACTTGAGAAATCGACCTTCCCCAAGAGTATGAACGAGGGTTACTTCGTTCCTGATTTCCATTGATTGAGACCTTAGCTCCCTACTCTCCACCGAATATACTGTCGAGGTGCGATATAAACTCATCAAAATTTATATCCGTTATATTACGACTTTGTTTCAGTCCAAGCGTCCAGCCTTTGCGCTTGTTTGTGGTTACGATGGTTCAAACATAGGTTCGTTGACTAAGCGTAGCCTCTTGCTAGGGATTTACCAGTTTAGGCTTCCAGCAGTGACCCCATTTAACCCTGCTTCATCCTCAAGTAGTCATCTCTATAGATGAGGGTTAGGCTTTACCTCTCACACCTTGAGAGGGATGGACTTGAATTAATGGGTTAAACCCTACCTGTTTCTTAGCCGAAGCTCCACAGGCTCTCACCAACATGGAAATCAAGTTGTCAAGGTTCTATACCCCGAAGGGTTCTAACCAAGCTCCTGCTTATACCTCGGATTTCGTGGGAACTCCTGCGACTTCACAGGAAACGAATCGCACTGGTGTCCCACAACGCCTTGAGGAAATTCCCCAAAGCTCCTACAAAATCTCTTTT
>CAYQCN010000046.1:0-2753 GCA_964415975.1 uncultured Candidatus Saccharibacteria bacterium
GGAGTGCAATACATTGCTGCCTCAGGTAGTACTAAAGGTGCAGAAAAGGGAGGAAATCCAGAGGCGATAAAAGCTGCTAAAAAAAAGATATTGCATGCTGTTGAGGCTTTAATACTGTTTATATTTATGGCAGCTATAGCCAACTTTTTAATACCGGGAGGTATTGTGTAGATGTATAATTTTGTTGCTGGAATATGGAATTATATAGGAAGCACTACAAGCTGCCCTGAGCGCTCAGACTTCCTAGGCCTTCCTTTTTGGTATAGAGGTCTTCAGTGCGATCAAGACGACGGAGTGGTATTTAGTGGCTTGAATGATTTGTGGACTATTTTAAACAACCTTATAGAAATGGGGATCATGCTTGCAGGAATGCTGGCTGTGATAATGTTGGTTGTGGGCGGAATACGATATGTGACAAGTCAAGGCGAGCCGTCTGCTATTCAGTCTGCCAAGAAGACCATTACAAATTCGTTAATCGGCTTGGTATTGGCTATATTTGCTGGAACCATAGTCGGTTTCTTGGCCGGGAGTTTTTAGTGGGTTATTACAAAATAAACAAACAATTGCCATTTAATATTAGCTTACTTTTATTATTTCTAGCCGTATTGATAATCGCTCCCTACTCAGGTGTTAGCGCTGATCGAGAATGGAATCGCACTCCTGAAGAATGTAATAGGCTGGATGATCCTGACGACAGACAAGACTGTCTAGACTGGGCAGAAGAGAATCCGGGCGGCGTGCCTGATACTGTTTTTGAGGGAAGCGGCCCATTGGGTTCTGGTGAAGATCTTGGCTTGCCCGATGTCTTATTGCGAAACACTGAAGGCATATTAGGGCTTTTGTTTATGCTTGTCGGGGTGTTAGCGACCATATTTATAGTTATTGGAGGCGCTCGATTTGTTTTTGCAGCTGGCAATCCAGATCAGATTAAGCAGGCCAAGAATACTATAATTTATGCAGTTGTAGGCTTGGTGGTAGCGATTTTGGCATCAGTCATTGTAAACTTTGTAATATCGAGTACGGTATGAAGCAAATAACGGCTGCAGCAATAATATTTTCTATACTGAGCATGGGGGCCACTCTCGCCTACGGAGTGTCTGTTCAGGGCCAGCCCGTGTATGCAGCTCAAGATATAATATGTCAAAACGTTGATTTGCCAGAATGTGATGATGCTGAACAGGGGTCAGTGACAGCGATTTCGAGCTTAGTCTTGAATGTCTTGTCAATAATTATAGGCGCGGGTAGCGTTTTGGTGATTATAATTGCTGGCTTTATGCAGGTGGTTTCAGCTGGCAACCCAGACTTATTGCAGCGGTCTAAAAACGCTATAATATACGCCATAGTCGGTGTAGTGGTGGCTATTTTTGCTCAAGTAATTGTGCAGTTTGTGTTGAGCTCAGTATGATAAAGGAGAAGAATAAATGAAATTTATTTTTAAGAATGCGTTATTTTTTCTAGTTACAATAAGTGTCTTTTTCGGTCTAGCGTCACTGTCGGGTCTTAACAGTATGTCTGTAGGTGTACCGGCAGCCGTATTTGCTCAAGATGTACCAAACGGCAGTGATGGAGGCGGAGGTAGCGGCGCCGGATCCACTTCCAGACAAATTATATGCGAGGCTAACGAAGGCTATACGTGGACCGGTAGTGAATGTGTGTCTGATGATGATGGTGGTGCGGACTTAGAGTCTGTTATCGTCAACATTTCGAATATACTGCTGAGCTTGATAGGTGTTGTAGCAGTTGTCATGCTAATTATCGGCGGCTTTCGGTATGTGGCCGCAGCTGGCGACTCAAAGGCAATTGAAGGTGCTAAAAACACTATCCTCTATGCAATTATTGGTATAGTTGTCGCCTTCTCGGCTTGGGCGTCAATTAGCTTTGTCACAAACCAATTAGGTGGCGGCACTGGCGGCACAGAGCAGACAGATAGCGAAGATGATGATAGCGGTGGTACTGGTGGCGCCGGCGGCCAAGTTCCGCAATGATATTGATGCAGACTTTTTTGGCGTGTGATAGTCTAAACATAAGCTAGTTAAGAAAAGAAAGGTATGAAATGGCACACAACCTCATAAGTAAGATAAAAAAATTTAAAAACCAAGCAAGTGTACTTGCTCTTGCAGGCTTATTAGCGATGCCAATGAATGTTTATGGCCAGATCGACCCTGGCGAACGGCCTGACGGAACGGCAGATGATATATTCGATGTTTTCCAAACTGTAGCAAACATTATGCTAGCACTCATCGGCGCAGTAGCAGTTATCATGCTAATTATCGGCGGCTTTCGCTATGTGGCATCTGGTGGCGATTCAAGCGCTATTGAAGGTGCCAAAAACACCATCCTCTATGCAATTATTGGTATAGTTGTCGCCTTCTTGGCATATGCGGCGATCAACTTCTTGACCGATCAGCTTGGTGAGGCTGCTTTCTTGCTAGAGACAGTAGTCGTCTAAGAACAGCAATCGATTTTTCTTTAGTCAAAGACACAGCTCCCATCTTTAAAGTATTTAACTGTTTTAAGTAGTTAAAATTAAAAGCTAGAGACTGTTTTTTAAGATTGGAATAAGCTATAATTTATGGTGTAGTAAGCAACATGAGAGAGTGAGCTATGAGTATACTAAGCGACTACAGTTTAGAATTGTGGACACACTTTTCTGATATGCGACTTGGCGTGCAAAGCGTGCAGCCTGATGGCGTGGCCACTGATCTATTCGAGGTGTTCCAGACAATAACCAGCATCATGCTGTCACTCATCGG
>CAYQCN010000047.1:0-2725 GCA_964415975.1 uncultured Candidatus Saccharibacteria bacterium
CTGCTTGATCTGATGATGCCGGTAATGGGCGGTGCTGAGATGCTCGAGAAGATGCGCAACACTGACTGGGGCAAGGATATCAAAGTCATCATACTCACCAATATGGGTGAATCTGAAGCACCTAGTGGCATAAATGATCTTGGCGTTGAGGAGTTTATAGTCAAAGCCGACATGACACCCAAGCAGGTAGCTGAGCGAATCAAGCAAGCTCTTGACTCATAAAAGCATTCAACACATTCTCAAACAGGGCACAGACCGTTAAAGGTCCTACACCACCTGGTACGGGGCTAATCTTTATATCATCTCTATCATAAGCGGCTGGATCTACGTCACCAACCAGCACCCCACCTTCACTAGCAGTGCCAGCGTCTATCACTACAACGCCAGGACGTATATCATCGGCACCTAAGGACTTCGGCTGGCCTGTAGCGGTAACTATAATATCTGCAGTGTCTAAGATTACCTGTCTATCACCAGATGTTTCATCACATATCTGTGGCTCATACCCAGACTCACTTAGCAAGTCAGCCAAAGGTCGCCCAACTAAACGACCATGACCTATCAAGCCTATATTTTTACCAGCAACGTCTATATCATATCCGCCCAATAACCATAAAATTGCATTAGGTGTCGGGGGCAAGAAGTTCGAGCTAGCTCCCAATGTATCTACATCTTTGGCTGGGTCAATAGAGCTAAGCAGCTTGTCGACCTCTTCATCACGCGCAGGCAGCGGCAGCTGGACGATAATCCCGTGCGTACTTGGATCATTGTTGAGTTTATCTATCTGACTCTCTAATTCGTCAAAACTGACGCTGTATACATCGACAGCAATATTTATATCTTCGCCGTATTTTTGCTTTATATTGCTGTACTTACCACTTACCACTTCTTTATTGCAACAGATAATGGCCAGCTTTGGTCGGCGAGGTAGGTGCTGCAAGCTCACGACTTGCTGGTATTGGCGTTGCTTTATAAATCCGGCTAGTTCGCGTCCATCAAGTTTCATATCTATATCACACATTCTAACACTTGTGGCTTTATAGTGATCTCTACACTGGCCTTTTGGGGCACATCATAAATCTCCCCATCAATCTGGATTGTCGTATCTTTGATGGTAGAAAAGCTGAATGAATCGACCTGGCTATCCTCTCTCAGGCCAACAGTAGCGGCCTTAAGCAAAGACAGGAGAATCAAAAAACGGCTCCTTCTCAGTAAAGACAACACCTCAAATCGACCATCATCTGGCTTAGCTACATCCGATACTGATAAGTACTTGGCCATGCCGCCTATGTTGGCAAATGTCAGGCTATCATATCGTCTATACTTACCGTCAACCTTTATTACCTCTGCTGGGGCGCTAAACAGTGAGTTCAAGACCAGCAACATTTGCTTTAGATGGCCTAAGCTCTCTTCATTCAGTCTCTGGCCTGCATATGAAGTCATGCCAATGCCGGCATACGAATGTACGTAGCGCTCGATCGCAACACCTTCTCTAGTTTTAGCTTGCACATACAGCAAATCTATCCAGACCGTAGAGGCCTTAGCAATCCGAGCAGCTAATCCCTCACCACTCAAAGTCCGCCAATGATCATTTGCATTTCCAGACGGCAACAAGCTAGCTACAGGCTCTGCCCCTTCTAGCTTGGCTCGCATGACTCCATTTACCACCTCGTGATAGCCGCCATCTCCGCTAGAAGAGACTATCAAAGGTCTAGTAGCAGCTAAGCTCTCTTTATAAGATATCTCTTCAGCATGTCCAGCGTGCTCAGTAGATATTAGCTTTATATCTCTGTCTACACCCTCTTGACGCAAATCATCGATTAGCACTCGGGCTGTTTCTTCGCTTGGGCCGGTACTCCTGGGGTTGTATATGATTACTATATTACTAAAACCTGACATTAACTTATCATAACAGTATTGCCACAAAAGAGATGAACATGCCTGGACGCACTCGTTCAAAGACGAAGTCTCGGCATCGACCGAAGTCAAGCGAACACACCAGCGCTGGCCGGGTACGGCGGTACCTAGTGGCTGCCGTTAATGGCGTACGGCTCATGATAGTAGATCGTATTGTACATGTTGGGCTCAGAGGCGGAGTACAGACTGCTGGTATGCCAGCCTGGCCTCATATCCAATCGACCGCACAGGTCATAACTGGCGTCTATCGACCCGCACGACCTGTAAAAGCTGCCATCACAGCCACCCACTCTCCGCCTTGGGTCAAGTAGACAAGCTGACACCTACGATCGACAGAGATGCAGGAGCCAACGTGTTTTAAGCTAGACAGAGCGCCATTAGAGTGCAACATTTCTAGATTGGCAGCATCCAAAATACATAGATGAAAACACTATGACCATACAACCTACGAAGCCACAAACAAAGCACCTATCGTGAACGAGACATCAATTCCTTCCTCTGCCAAGCCACCAAAGCCTTCTACTAACATCCTCGCTGTCAAGGTCGGACCTTGACAGCACAGCACTTGACAGCATTTTTGGTGCAAGGATGACGTTCGCTTACGCTCACTACTTGTGTCAGTCCGTTTCTCGTAGCAAGCTTCTGCGAGTACCTGCCTGACGGCAGGCAGGCTCATTCCTTGCGTACCCATTTTGCTAACGCAAAAGACTCTAGTTCGAATCACTCGCCAAGGGCGATTTCTCCAAGTAAAAGCCCCAGCTCACGCTGAGGATTTTACTTGGAGGGCCTGGTGGGATTCGTCTATTAT
>CAYQCN010000048.1:0-1087 GCA_964415975.1 uncultured Candidatus Saccharibacteria bacterium
GAATTTTATTGCCATTACTCAGAATAGTGTAGCAAGCTTAGAGTCAGTTTGTAAGAGTTGGTGGAGGTTTTAGGTTTAAGTGCTAGTTATCAAGTTGGTAAAGTTATAAAGTGAAAAGCCTCAAAAACTATATGCACATCTCACCCCAGCTCTTTAAAACGTTATAGCTTTCAATTATTCGCTGACCTGATCATCTCCTGTGCTCACCTCATCTTCTTTTGAATCTGTCTTTTTAGAGCTCTTGATAGTTGGCGCCGGTGGCACATACGGAGTTAAGTGCTGACCAATTTCTGAATAAAAGTAAGGGACTAAGCTTTCTATCTCCTCGATAAACTTTTTGCTCCCACTAAACTTACCTGCAATATCTCTGACAATCATGATGTCAAAAGATGTAGGTAGCGCTCCATTATCTCCAACCAAAAGACTCGAATCCTCTCTTATATCATCTAGTTTTGCTTGGATTGAAGGAGTTTTGCCTGGAAAATTACTTTTTATATACGCATCTGACGGATCAGACTTTGAAAGCTGCCTTAAAAGCCAGTTAACACGGCTAGTAGCTCTTTTCTTGTCTTTGGGCGCTACAAGCGTCATTGAACAGCAGAGAACTCTAGATCGCATATTGGCAGATACATCTATTTGCGAAGCTGCATCGGGTATTTCTAATGAAAATCTAAGCTCGAACTCTTTTGATAACAATTCCGAATCTTCTTTTATTCTTTTTTCTGGATCATTAATGTGCGATCTAGGCAGTTTAATTCTTGCCGACCTGTTAAGTCGTTCGCTCATCAAATGACAAACGTCTCTTACCTCTTGATGCCATGAAGCTATGGTGTTTTCCACTTCATTGCTGTTTTTGCTAAGCGGATTTCCCGAAATTGCCTGTCTGCATACATCCCGCCACTCTGCATTCATTTTGTCGAAGTGTTTCACGCCGGATGCAGGGTGCTCCATATATCTTACAAATTCTTTTAGAATATACTTCTGCTCTTCACTGTCAAACTCATCACTGTCAAGCACTAGCTGGGCGGTGGTTTTAAGGTATATCCATGAAATATGGTATAGACTAACGCTTCTAAGTAGGTTTCCT
>CAYQCN010000048.1:1187-2603 GCA_964415975.1 uncultured Candidatus Saccharibacteria bacterium
AAGGTCTGACCGTCATTAAAGTAGATAGCAAAATAGAGGTGGCCCGCGCCTCCTTATTGCTATCGGCTGTCGTGGGTATCAAGCGCGCACTCTCGCCCTTCGAGAGTAGCGGGTGTAGTTGACTGGCTTTATTATTGCTTGAATTGGCCATTTTAATAAATTATAGCATGTAATTCCGCTATTAAAATCTATAACTTTTTATAGACAAAAATATTTAAGCTTGCATTGCTAAAACGTCAAATATAATAACTACACTGCCAGACAAAACGCCACTTGTTGTGACGGTCGGACCAAAAAGTAGCGTTTTCCCGCTTAAAGGACTGGAACATCTATTTAAGTTATTGCAAATCAGTAACTATTGAGGTCGAATATTGACGGCTGGAAGGTTTGGATGTCAAGAATGTAATCTCGTCAAATCACGAAAACATTGTACTGTTAGTAAATTCTTCTGGGTAATTAATATTTAATCTTACTCTATTTCAAGATATTTATCTTCTAGTTCTTCCACTATTTCTTTTACGCGCCCCCACGCAGCTTCGCGGTCATCCTGTGAGCCAACCTCAGTAACGCCATTTGGGAGTTCAAGGTTAGCCGCAATTTCAAATACTTCACTTATTAACGGGTCTTCAGCATTTTTTTCCTCTAGGCTATCCCACCACTCATTACCGGCTAAAGTAGCGACCATGTTGTAAGCTACTTCGGTGTCATCTTTTTCTTTTAACTCATGTAATTGTTTTTTCCACGTACTTACAACTTCTTTGTTTGACTGTGGCTGGGGTAATTTATTCATATAATTCTCCATGGCGATAGGGTGGGTCAGTTTTTGTTGAGTGATGTGGCTTGTAGTGTTAGTAACTATTAGGACTTGACCCAGGTCCTAGGTTGAAGAAGCTACTGCCCTCAAAGACTACAGGTGGCAACTTTCTTGCGGAAATAGCAACCTGCGCTAGAGAGCAGAAAACTCTAGGCGGAACCGGTAGTGTCGTGTACGACATCACCCTGGTCGTCGATTACCACGTGTTCATGATCTCCGCTTCCATCGCGATATGCGATGATAGCGTCAGTGGTGTCTCTACCAGTGTCACGACTCTGCCCAGCACCCACTTTTGTGTGCACGTCGTCGGTCTTGTCTTGAGTGTATCTCGGCATAAGGCATCCCTCCTCTCAAGAGTCTGCCTTTTGACAAGGACTTCAGCACTGTCAGGGTTCTGTAAGTTAATTGCAATATTCTAAACTGAAGCCACTCAGTTTAGATGTTGCAAATACTGCGATTTAGGCAACAGCCTTACTGATTACTATTTTATAATATATTACTAACTTATACAAAAATAAAATATGCAACTAGCAAATAAAACAGCCCCTGATGGGGCTATTGTATTTGCTACTGGTGACCCCAGCGGGATTAACTCACGATGG
>CAYQCN010000049.1:0-2593 GCA_964415975.1 uncultured Candidatus Saccharibacteria bacterium
CAAATGGATTATCATTAATCCAGTTTTTAAGCACTTCCTCATTAGTCGTTGGGTTAAAATCTTGTTTGCGCTCAGGTGATTGCACTCTTTGTATTAGGTTGTCCATCGAGACCTCCAGTCGAATCACGTAGGGCGTCGCTCCTTGCTCTTTTGTAACATCAATATACTTTTGAATACTTGCACTAGAGCTAAAGCCTCGCGCCACAATAACCGACTTTTTATCATCTAGTACCTTTCGGGTCATGGCTTGCTCAAGCTGACTGATCTCTTCATAAATACCATCGTCATTTTCAGTAAATTGCACGATAAAGGTAAGTATTTGATTATGGTCTATAAATATACCGCTACCAGCTTTTTCTAAAGCTTTACCGACTGTAGTTTTACCAGACCCGGGATATCCTCTTAGAATTATCAGCTTCTTCATGACTAAACTATAGCAAAAAGGGGCTTTTAACCTCTATGGTTTTACTTAGTTTAAGTGAGGCTAAGTTAGTTTTAGTCAATATGGCTCCGAGGGGCGGATTATCTCCCTTCGGTCGATGCGCCGTCGTCGCTATTTAGATTTAGGAACATTCAAAGCATCTCGCAATATCTGCTTCAATGTGGTCTTGCCATTGGTGGTTTTATAATACTTTTCTCTACGCAGTGCATCGGCCTTTGATGTATGTGCTTCATAATAAATTAGCTCCAAGGGCAAACGCTTAGACGTAGAAATATTCTTACCTGCTTGATGTTCTTTAACACGCCTCTTTAAGCCGTTTGTCGAACCGACATAAAACTTGTTGTCTTTTTGGCTTAGTAATACGTATACGTGCCAAACGACACCCACCTAAGAGTAGAGCAATTTTGCGTAGTGCAGAGATATTTCGTCTATGACCAGTCCGTTCTAGGTCGGAAACTTTGACCATTTATAGAATATATGTTATAAGTATTTAATCTAGATATTAATGGTTGGGCAAACATGAGAGAAAAGCATCTTGCTTCAGTAGTATTGAAGACGGAGTCGTTGGGCTACATTGATGATTTGCGTGCCGGTATACATTTGCAAAGAGAAGGAATGAGCGGAGATGAAAGAATGGTCGCAGATGCTTTGACTGAAGTTATTGGTGCGATGGAGGGGGCTGTTCCTGAAGATCAGATTATTGAAAACCTAGTGCATCTAGAAAAAGGTGTCTTTGACGAAGCTTTATTAGACATAGTTTATTCCATTGACGAAGAAGGAATGACTCCAGAAAAAAGAAAAATAATTCACGATAAATATCTAGGCACAGATTATTTAATGGCAGTATTTGCTATTGACGGTATAAATGAGATGGATAGCTACCGTATTTTGAATAATATGAAGGGCAAGATGTCTGATGGATCTCCAGAATTAGCCAGTGGACTTCGAGGACATATGCTGGTCAACGTAATAAGCAAGAACGGTGAGGACGTAGACGGTTTTGACTGGAGAAAGACAGGCAACTTTATTCATATTCCCGACACCTCTGCTGAAAGTTGCAGGCTGCTCGACTATGTAACTGGCCCAGAACGCCAGGGCGAAAGGCAGGTTTTATATGTCGAGGGAGCATAACGAAGCGTCGATGAGTTGGCGCGACAAGACTCGTTCAGTTTACGACAATTTGGATGAAAGCATTTATATTGGAGACCAAGAAACTTCAGATAACATAGATTTTATTACTAAGCTGTTTCCTATAAATAAAAATACAAACTTAATTGATGTAGGATGCGGTAAAGGCAGACTTCTATTCCCTTTAGATAGTAAGGGTTATAGGGTTTATGGTATTGATATTCATGAAAAGAGTATCAGTAAAATAAATTCTCAGCTTAAAAAAATAAAGAGCAAAAGTAGTGCCGAAAATCAGGATTTTTGTGAATTGAAATTGGATAAGAATATCTACGATGGAGCGTTCATGATCTACGGTACATTTGGAGTCATGGATGATAGCCAAATCATAAGGTTTCTTTCGGAGCTTCGTGGATCAGTGAAGCCCAGAGGAAGAATAATTATAGATTTGCTAAATCTAGGTCGTACAGTTGCTACCGCACAAAGAATATCTGACTTAGGTAATAAATATAAACATATTATAGGCGACCACTATAGTTCTGCAGTAAGATCTAGGGAAGTCGATGAAAATAATATTGAAATCACAACATATAATATTATTGGTAAAGGTAAAGATAAAAATAAAAGAAAAATACAATATAAGCAACGCCTATTTAGTCTGAGCGAAATAAGCGAACTGCTAAATAGGGCTAATCTTATAGTTGAAGATGTTTCTGGAGACTATAAAATGAGTGAATATAAAAAAAATAGTAGTCCTAGAATGATAATTATTGCTAAAAAAGGAGAAGAAGAGTAAACAATATGGCTAATGAAATTAAAGACGTCCAGGGCTTAGTCGATAAAAGAAACCTTAATATTGATAAGGTGGGAGTGAATAACGTAGCATTCGCCACTATGATTGATGTAGGGTTCGGTGTAATGCCGTTCCAGGGAAGAGCAAGCGTACTAGCATTTCTGTCAAAGAACGAAAAAGGCACCCATATGTCGCGAATGGTGCGTGCCGTCAACAAGATGTGTGAAGATCAG
>CAYQCN010000050.1:0-2589 GCA_964415975.1 uncultured Candidatus Saccharibacteria bacterium
AGCGACTTTCTAATAATAACTAAATAGCAAAAAGCGACTTAAGCCCAATCAACCAAAACAACCAAAACAACCAAAACAACCACCCCCAAAAACCCCGCTGTCAAGGTCGGACCTTGACAGCGGCTTAGCAAAGGGATTTATCTTTATAAGCAAAAATCTTTTTCTTGCTATAATGTCTTGAGCAAATGATTACAGCAAAAAATATCACAAAAGTTTACGGAAAAAATGATAATCGACTGGTTGCCATTGATAACGTGTCGCTCAATATACCAAGCGGTGTATCTCTAGCCATTGTCGGCAAGAGTGGGTCGGGCAAGTCTACTCTAATGCACCTTTTAAGCGGGCTTGACTCTGTGACCTCGGGCGTCATATCTATCGACGGTCGCAAGCTCAACGAACTAAAAGAAAAGGAAGTAGACAGCCTACGCTCAAAATACATCGGCTTTATATTTCAGTCCTTCTTTGTTGAAGCCAACCAGTCATGCATTGACAACGTATCTGTGCCGCTTGAGATATCTCGTACCAATAGGCACAAGAGAATAGCAGCCGCCAAAGAAGCACTAAAGTCGGTGGGACTTTCAGACAAGTCTGAGGAAAAGGCCGCCAACCTATCCGGCGGGCAGAAACAAAGACTTGCCATAGCCCGAGCTATTGTCAATGAGCCAAGAATTATATTTGCAGACGAACCAACCGGCAACCTAGATAGTGCTACAAGCAAGATGGTCGAAAAGCTTCTATTTAAACTAAATAAAAAGCTTGGCGCCAACCTCATGATTGTTACCCACGATTCAGATTTAGCAGACAAATGCGAGGTGCAAGTACATATTAAAGACGGTCGAGTCACTAAGATAGTCGACCCAGATAAAAAGATGAAAGAAAGCTAAAGATATGCATATTTACGATCTAATCAAGCGATCTGGCAGAAGTATAGGCTCGGCAAAAGCCCGGACGTTACTTACAGCGCTTGCAATTGGCGTAGGCACATTCTCCCTTACTCTAACGTTGGCCGCAAGCAATGGCACGCAAAACTTTGTCGAGCAGATAATACAAGATAACTTCAACCCCGCCGAGCTTTTAGTAGCAAATGACGACCGGATACTTGGAGCGGGAGGAGACTTTAGTGAACCGCTAGAATACGACCCAAGCTTTGGCGATGCCAGCTCCACAGCAGGGGCAGCCATACAAGTAAAAAGAATCACTGAAGAAGATATCGATAAGATATCCGGAGTCGGCAGTGTAAATAACATTCGAAAAGATATAGCTATCAATCTGCAGTATATTACTAAAGACGAGGAAGATAAGTATATAGCAACAGTTGCACCATTCGATGAATATGTTGAGCCCAACGTCTTAGCAGGCAGTATAGATTCACCACTTAAAGATGACAGTATACTTCTACCAGAAGCTTGGCTGGACAGCCTCGGCTTCGACTCGCCAGAAGATGCAATTGGCAAAGAGCTGAAGTTGGTTATGAGGCCTACGCCTGATCAGTTAAGAAAGTCGCAAGAAGAAGAGCTGCAAAGCCTCGCCGAACAGCTTGAAGGTCTAGCAGAACCCCAAATGATACCTGGCCAAGGGATGGACTTGAGCATTGATGAAGATGACATCGATATTGGCACAGACGAACAAGACATAGAAGGTCCTAATTTCACCTATAAGGTATCGGCTGTTTTAGAGCGACAAAACGCAGTCCAGCCAGGTACTGAGCTATATCTATACATAAGTGACAACGAGGCTCTCAGGTTGAACGATATCGCCACTGAAGGCACCGACAATTTTAGAGCATACAACTTTATATATGCAGAAATCGAGGATGGCGAAGACGAAGAGAACATCAAACAAGCCCAAGAAGAGATAGAAGAGCTAGGCTACACAGCCCTAAGTGTTCAAGACACACAAGAATTTCTCAACCAGATCATATCGGTACTACAGGGTATTGTTGTAGCCTTTGGAGTAATAGCTATCATTGCATCGATATTTGGCATCATAAATACCATGTATATAAGCGTACTGCAGCGCACCAGAGAAATTGGCCTACTTAAAGCACTTGGTATGCGATCACGAGATGTTGGTAGGCTGTTTAGGTTTGAAGCCGCCTGGATTGGCTTTCTTGGTGCTACAATCGGTTCGGTTTTGGCTGTAGCAGCCGGAATAACTCTTAACCCATGGATTAGTGAGCAGCTAGAGCTTGGAGAGGGCAACTACCTGCTCATGTTTGAAGCGATTGAAATCGTGCTGCTGATTCTAGTCCTGATGGCCGTATCTATACTTGCCGGCTGGCTGCCATCACGTAAGGCTGCCAAACTAGATCCAATTGAGGCCTTGAGAGTCGAGTAAACCCCTCAAGCATCCAATCAAAAAACCGCTGTCAAGGTCCGACCTTGACAGCAATTGGCAACAAACTATAGCTTTGCTAAGCCGCTGTCAAGGTCGGACCTTGACAGCGGGAGGTCTTGACAGCGGAAGGTGTAGAATATAGTTTTCAGAGCTTGAGGTTAGATTAGCAGGAAATATCCCATTCAAGCTCTCCGGGCTCTGGATTATACTCAACATCATCGTTCATGTGGTTTGTTGGCTCCATCTCTACAG
>CAYQCN010000051.1:0-2548 GCA_964415975.1 uncultured Candidatus Saccharibacteria bacterium
AGAAGTCGTGAAAAGTTAGACCACCAGAATTTGAACCACCTCTCCGTAGCTGGAAGTAGATTTGCAAGGAAAAATATTGGCGATGTGACGATGAATAGGATAATAAATATTTCTCTGAGCGCGACAATTGCAAAAGCCCCCAAAAGCAGAAGAAAGAATATTAAAAGCAATGGCGCCCAGAATGGCGCCGCTAAAATTGCTGCTCCAATAATGCCAATTATTGCTGTACCGACAACAGCGACAGTACCTGTAGCGCCAGCAACATCATCGCCCAAATCTGCTTCTACCCCTGTTAGAGCTTGATCGCTGAGACCCTGTATGCCCTGGCCGAGAATATTGGTAATATCCACCATGACAGCAGATATAAGGAAAGATGCCTGTATCGCTACAGCTGCAATCAACAATCTTGGCACTATTCTCTTTATAGTGTAGGCGTCAACATTTATCGACAGGGCCAGCGAGAATATGACAGCCATGAAAGCGAGGACTAGTAGGCTGTTTGCTATATTGCGAAAATTTGCCCAGACCGTATAGATTTCATCGTCGGTTGACAATGGGTCAAACTCAAATAGGCTTTGTACTATTTGGTTCTGAAGATCTTCGATCCAGCCGAGAATTACCAGCATAACATCACAAGCGAGAAAACCGATTAGACCACTTGCCTCGCACTGTACTCCTTCGGAGTCGTCTTCTTCATCATCCTGGGAGCGGTCGTCGCCCTCAACGAGATCGATTCTTATTTCCTCCCCCTCTGCTTGAACATCACAGTCTTCGTTCCAGCTTGTAATCCGTCCTTGGTTTGGTGAATTTATGGGTCCAACTGCAACCCTAATTTCATCAGGGTTCTCCTCGCAGGGAGGGTTTTGCCTGAAGAAGCCGCCATCGCCATCATATTCATACACAACCTCTTCATCGCTATCGTCGAAACTGCCTATAATATCAACTTCGCCTGCATCCACATTTTCAAGCCCACGATCTCCTAATGGGCCTGAGTAAATCCAACTATCGGGTAGTTCATACTCATCAGGAGGGCCTTCAGGCAGCTCAGGCTCTGGAAGACCTGGATCAATTTCATCTTCATCTTCATCTGGTCCAGTCAGTCCTATTTCAATAAGCTCTTCGAACAATCTCGTATCACAGTCTCTGTCATAGGCAACCAAATCTGCTTTAGATCTCTCTTGAAAAAGCACACGAATCAATTGAGTATAGTCATGGCCAAGAATACCACCACCACCCTGATCAACGCACGGATGCCCATCTAACGCCCAGTCTGAGTCAAGATTGAAAGAAACATATTCTCCAGAGCTTTCGTAATAGCCCGCAATTACATTGCTTCTAACATCCCCTCCTTCAAACCACAATAAGTCGGGCGGTTCTTCAATTATGGTGATATTGTTATAGGCTGTATTTGCTATGGGTGAATTGGCTAAAGAAAAAGTTCCTTCATCAGAATTGCCTCTACCGGTTGAGGCGGCAGCTGTGGGAGACTGGAGATTAACAGTAAACCGATGACTTCGCCTGTTCCATGGGTTGTCTACCTCTTGAAAAGTGTATATTGGGTAGTCGTAGCTATGAGGAGCGTATGTGCCCTCCCTTAAATCAAGAGAGTTTTCATCAGTGATCTCTACGACGAGATCTTGAATGTATTGGCCGTCACTGCTATCCCATCCCCACTCAGCAAAGTCTTGAGCTGCGACGGACTGGGTGCTTAGTAAGAAATAGGTAAAGAAGAACAGCGCAAGTGTAATGAAAATACCTAGAAGGCTTGAAACATCACTTGTTGAGCCAGATGGTTTTGTGTCTTTATTATTGTCTATTTTTAAAAAATGCATTTAGATGTAGCGTGTCTTTAAGTTTAAATTTACAAACAAACAATTGAAGAATTAAATTAATTTAATTATAAACTATAACACTAATCCTTGCACTATTAAAATTTTGAATATCTAGTACCAATTACTGCTTCTCATAAATTTTCAAAAATTGCAGGCGCCCAAGTCGAGCCACTACTTTAGCCTAATTATTTTGAATAGCATACCTTATGTTGTTTACATTAATTATAAAAAGTATAGACCTAATGCAAACAGGATGCGGTACGAGAGCGAAATCCCTCATGCCTATCTGTCTATTCAAAATGATATGATATTCAAGTCTTGTCATTATAATTCACCCCCTTTTAGCAGTTTCTGTTCAGAAGCCCTAGAGTGTTTAAGTATTTTAACTATCTTCCCTTCCTTGTCTGTGTCCTTGTCTGTGGCTACTTATTACATATAAATTTAGATGCTTCGTATTTTTAATAGCTGTTTGCCAAATTGTTCTAGTGATTTATAATAAATGCCAAATGAAGTCAAACAGCAAAATTATTACTAATATAAAATCAACTACGCTGCCTCAAATCAGGGCAAAGATAGCTGCTTTTTTCACTCTTGCTGGTTTAGCTATTTTTCGCCCAGGTAGTGTATATGCTTGTGAAGGAGTGGAGATATCGATCGGCATTGGTGACTCTGGTAATTGTATTGAGGGCGAGGGTACAGATCTTATTTTTGGCTAT
>CAYQCN010000052.1:0-2502 GCA_964415975.1 uncultured Candidatus Saccharibacteria bacterium
AGCGCCCGCCTCCGCCTCCGCCGCCTCCGCCTCCGCCAGAGGTGCCGCCGGACATACCGCTGCTGTTAGAGCTGGCAGCTGCAGAAAAGCTAGAGACTGAAGAGGAGAAGTTGCTGGCATTAAAACCTCCAGTACTGCCATACCAGGCTGGCTGATGACTGGATTCTTCATAGTAATCACCAAGCACTTTCGACCACTGTCTCTCTTGGCCAAACAATACAGCCAAGGGCAACAAATCTTCATATAGCTCTATTATCTGACTCTTGTCACTAGTATCAAGTGATCTTGACTTAGCTCCTTCTGGACTTTGTAAATATCTCAATCGCTCAGCTTCAGCCAACTGAATATAATCTTTAATACCGGCAATATGCACAAACAGCTTTTCGCCGTCATCGGTCAGGGCTCTCACTCCGCCACCAATTATTAATACAACCAAAAACAACGAAACCAAACCGCTAAAACCCAACGATAAACGCCAGTCTGTAAAACCAGCAAAGTACATCTCCATATTGACGCCAACCCCAAGCAAAACAGCCGCCACAGATGCGACATATGGTCTGTACCAAGTAGGCACCTTGTAACGATACCCTTCATCTATGACACTCTCTTGCACGTTCTTAATTAATTTTTGCATCTTTTTAGCGACTCGATTTTGATTGGCGCCCATTTTATAAACAGCTCCTACCTCTCTAGTGCCAAACAGCACGTCAATCATTTCTCTATCATGTTCATTCAGGCCTTCAGCATTTTTCAACTTAAGCTCATAACGATTTCTCTTGAGCAGGCCTAGAGTCTTACTTTCTTTTTCTACAATTGCCAACCTCCCTCGCACGGCCAAGTCTACAACGTGAGCTGCCACCACTTTTTGTAAAGATTTATTCGGTTTATATATGAACGCGGCAGTCAAAATCGATATACCTTCTGGCATTTGGTATTCAGGTATTACTACCTGATTTCTCTTGCTATCCCTGTGTCGCACTCGCAAGGCCAAAGCCCACACTAGCGCAACAACCGCCAAGCTAGCCGATAACCCAACAGCCGCCACTCGAATGGTTCTAGCCATGCCCTCACTAAATGGCTGAGCCGTGAAGGGTTCAAACTCTAAAACCATAGATATGTTCTCTCCCGGCCTTAAATAGCGCGTAGATGAAAACTCAACAACGCCATCTTCTATTTCTGCACTACAGATTTCATCTTCGCCACTAGCACCCTGAAGACACCTAACTTCTCCGGTGAAGCCATCCTCGATATCGTCTTCGAGGTGGACGCGCCCCGATACTTCATCGAAGCCCTGTCGCCAGCCCGTACCGTTAACGTCCCAAAATAGCTCCTGCTTGCCACCGTCGACATCGACTATTACGTCACGGACAGTATATGTAAATTTGTATTCTTGCTGACCATACAGATATTTATCCGTGCCCGTCTCAATCACCTTAAACGGACCGTCTCTATAGCTATCATAAACCGGCTCGTCACTACCATTTCGCTGGACCGACTCTAACTCAAAAGACAACGGCCGATTTCGATAACTGAACGGAATCTCTCTGACTAAACCTTTGTTTTGATCAATTTCAGGAAATTCAGCTACTAGCCGTTCTTTTATTCTTAGCTTCGAGCGACCCTCTTCGTCTGTAGACAGATAATAATCGGCTTCAAAGCTACTAAATTCAAAGTCATCTACATCTGCGTGCACGTAAGCGACACTCAGCACCTGTAACAATATAAAGGCCGCTACAAGATTAAATATATGCGACAAGTTACCCCTCTCAAAACTGCAATTAAACAATCTAGTTAGTTTATAGGCACTATAAGAGACAGCTTACTTGATACCGGTTATCTTTATCGATGTGTGGCGCTGTCTATGCCCCTTTTTGACATGGACACGCTTCTTTGGTTTGTAGCGAAGCGCTACCACCTTTTTACTTTTAACGGATGGGTCAATCACTTTGGCTGTTACTTTTGCGTCTTTTACCTTTGGTGTACCTACTGCTACATTGTCATCATCAAACACCAACAAAGGCTCGAAGCTCAGTTGCTTCTTATCTCCGACGAGCTCTACTTCAAGCTCTTGACCCTTGCTTACCAAGTACTGCTTACCCCCAGTCTCAATAACTGCTTGCTTCATTCCGCTCTACTTTCTCTAATATTTATAGACTCCTTATAAGCTATCAGATGCAATAACCCTTGTAAAGATACACACGTCTACAAAAGTTTTAATACTATCGAAACCTAGTCTCTGCCAAACTCCAAATTCTTACGATTCATAGCAATGCTTTGCAATATGCCTATAGCAAATAAGCTGACCACTAGACTAGTGCCACCATATGATATGAACGGCAGAGGCAGCCCAGTAACAGGCGCAACGCCCAGATTCATACCGATTGTAATCACAACCTGGATTAAAAACATTGCACTAATACCAGTAGCTAACAAGCTGCCGAATGTGTCTTTGGCATTGTAGGCAATATAAAATCCTCTAAACAAAACAACTCCAAAAAGCCC